>DATAMV010000206.1:0-1845 GCA_036266515.1 Candidatus Saccharimonadia bacterium | reverse complement strand
CCAACCATCTGTGCACCCCACGCACCGAAGCCGGTGGCGGCCGACCCCACCGACAAGAACTTCGGCGGCGACAAGTACCTCACCGTCACGCTCACGCACAACTGCGGCGACGTAGCATGGTCGGTAGTCGCTACGAACATTGGGGAGAGCAGCCGGTCGGTTGGCATTGTCACCAACGGCACCTTCGATGCCCCGGGTCCCCTGGCAAGCCACGCCACGGTCACGGTAACGGTGAAGAAGTCAGACTCCAGCACCACCAACGTGATCGTCAAGGACAAGGGCAACGGCTTTGTCCTGATCTCGGCTGAAGAGCCCAACTGCTAGATTTCACTGTTTGATCAGCTGCAAGCCCTGTCGCTGATCCGTCTCGCATGAAGCGAGGCTATTGCTCCGACTACACCTCAAGTCCAGTCAGGGTCCCTAGTCGGAGACCAAACCAACCGGTCCCGGTCGCCCGCAAACGCGAGGGACCGAGACCGCATCACGCAATTATTACTGGGCTCCGCTCTCTGGATGCCATCTCAAAGATCGGATCAGAACAACTAGTGGAGCGACCATACCGCTCCAGACCTGTTGACACCACCCCCTCAGATACGTTATAGTCACATGGTTAATTAAAAACGCGGTATTACGAACCGCATGATCGCACCTAGGAAGCGGCAGGTCTCTCGACCTCGGGAGATACCACCATTGCCTAGCGATTATTTATGTAAGTAGGACCTATATGAAGGCGCTTCTCGGAACAAAACTCGGTATGACACAGCTCTTCGACCAGGGCGGGAACGTTGCGCGCGTTACCCTGATCCAAGCCGGTCCTTGCGTAGTTACGCAAGTGAAGACGGTCGAATCTGACGGCTACAATGCCATTCAACTTGGTTTTGGCGAGGCTAAACACCAACCCAAACCGCAAGCCGGCCACCTCAAGGCGGCAGGCTCCAACTCGCGCTACATGCGCGAAGTCCGCATTAAAGACATTCAGGCCGGTCACCCGGACGCTAAGGCCCAGCAGGAAGCTGCTAATGCCGCCTTGGCCCTGGAAGTTGGTTCGAAGATTGACGTCACTGCCTTTGAGGCCGGTGACGTTATTCAGGTTACAGGCACGTCTAAGGGTAAAGGCTTTGCCGGTACCATTAAGCGCCACAACTTTACTACCGGTCCCAAGACCCACGGTTCGCACAACTACCGCGCTCCTGGTTCGATCGGTTCTGGTTACCCTGAGCACGTCTTCAAGGGCATGCACATGGCCGGCCGCATGGGCCACGACCAAGTGACCGTCAAAGGCCTCAAGGTCGTTGTAGTTGATGAAAAGCTCGGCGTTTTGGCTGTGTCCGGCGCCGTTCCCGGTCCGAAGCGCGGACTCGTAATGGTAAGAGGTAACGAATAATGCAGGTCACCGCTTATTCCAAAACCGGTGCTACCCGTGACGCCAAGCACCAGCTCGAAAAGAGCATCTTCGGCGTCGAAGCTAGCCACGAACTGATCGCCCAGGCCTACCGCACCTACCTGGCAAACGGCCGCAGCGCCGGCGCCAGCACCTTAAACCGTGGCGATGTCCGCGGTGGCGGCAAGAAGCCCTGGCGCCAAAAAGGCACGGGCCGTGCCCGCGTCGGCTCCAGCCGCGTGCCCCAGTGGCGCGGTGGTGGTGTGGTCTTTGGCCCCACCGGCAATGAAAACCACACGCTCACGCTCCCAGTGCGCATGAAGCGTGCCGCCATCCGCCAGGCCCTGTCTATGCAGACCGCGGCCGGCAAGGTCGTCGTGCTCGAAACCTTTGATTGCCCAGAAGGCAAAGTTAAGCCGACCATTGAGCTCCTAACCAAAATGAAGCTTGAAGGTAATATTCTG
>DATAMV010000205.1:0-1847 GCA_036266515.1 Candidatus Saccharimonadia bacterium | reverse complement strand
GAGTATAGCCACATCAGTTGACCTTGGTGGCTTCATACACGATGGCATCCGAATCGACAGCCACACGGCACTGATCAAGATCAACCCCCAGCATACCACGGGTGGGCTGGAGAGCTGGCGCGGTTCCGTCAATCTGGACATGCAGATAGAAGGTACCATTCTGGCGCTCGACCAGGGTGGCACTGGTAGGTGTGCGGGCCTCGATCATGGGATCGGCCACTTGGCCTGCATGAGCCCCCAGAAAAATGAGCGACTCACCTTCAGCAAAGGTTGAAACGAGTGGGCGACCTCGCCATCCTTAGCCATCATCATCACAAGGCGAGGGCTTGACCAAGGAGGTCGCTGTGGGAACCGTCATCCAAGACACGCAACAACGCAACTCTGACCGCCAGCCACGCTGGGATCGATTCGAACGTGCGGACCTCTTCGAGCACTATCGTGAGCTGCGAGCCCAGGGCCTGTCCCAGCGTCAAGCTGCTCAAGAGCTTCAGGTTCCCCGCACCACTCTTCAAGCCTGGCGGACATGGCATGACACCCTTGATATCTGTCCCGATGTGGCCCGATTCTTTCAAAGTAGTCCCGGACTCGCTTTTGTGCACCGGCTGGTGATAGCCTTCCACCTCGTTTGCGTCGAAGTCGGGGCGTGCGGCATTCGCTTGGCCTGTCTCTTCCTCAAGCTGAGCGGTCTGGACCGCTTTGTCGCGGCCTCCTATGGCGCTCAGCAACAGGTCAACCGACAGGTTGAAGCAGCGATGGTCGCCTACCGCCAAAGCGAAACCGCGCGTTTGGCCCAGGACATGCCCCGCAAAGACCTCACGGTGACTCAGGACGAAACGTTTACGGGCGGGCTTTGCCTGGTGACGATGGACCCCGACAGCAACTTCATTATTTTGGAACAGCTGGCTCAGGCCCGCGATCAAACCAGCTGGAATGCGCTCATGGCACCGGCCCTGGCACCGCTCAATTGTCAGGTGATCCAATCGACCAGTGATGAAGCTCCCGGCCTGCTGGCGTATGTTGAGCATTATCTCAGCGCGCACCACTCTCCGGACTTATTCCATGTGCAGCATGAACTCAGCAAGGCCGTCTCAGCGCCTATGGCCATCAAAGAACGAGCTGCCCACAAGGCGGCCGCCGAAGCTCAAGAGCAGCTTGAGCAGATGCAAACGCCGCTGCAAACCACGGGCGGCGAGCCCGAAAAGCGCGGTCCGGGCCGCCCTCCAAAGGCGCCCGTGAGCCTGGAGCAAGCCGAGCAGGCGCTCGAAGCGGCCAGTCGTGAGCATGAGCGCGTAGCCCAGCAACGCGAGCAGGTCTCAAAGAGCATTCGTGCCATCGGCCATGCCTATCATTTCGTCGATCTTGAGCGCGGTATACGTCGAAACGGCCAACTCATTGCGGCAGATATCCAAGGGCATATCGAGCAGGCTCGTGCTATTGCCCAACACGAAGGGCTCAGCCCGAGCTGCTTGGAGCGCATCGATAAAGCCGAGCGCGTCGTTCCGAAAATGCAGGCGACCATCGAGTTCGTCTCGCGTTATGTTAGGCAACAGGTCGAGCAGCTCGATTTGACGCAGCCCGCCTCCTTCGCCATGCACGCCAAGCTCATCCCATCGTTCTATCTCGATCGCGTGGCCCAGACGCGAAACGTCAGGGCTGGCGAGCCACTTCGGGAACTCGCCGAGCAACTTCGCGCCCCGTTGTTTGAGCCCGGTGGCGCCTTGAGTGAGTTGAGCCCCGAGGCCCAAGACCAGCTCCATGACGAAGCCAAGAGGCTGGCGGCTGTATTCCAGCGCTCGAGTGCCAATGTCGAGGGGCGAAACGGCTACTTGTCCCTACGCAACCATCAA
>DATAMV010000204.1:0-1705 GCA_036266515.1 Candidatus Saccharimonadia bacterium | reverse complement strand
TTCAATATTTTTCGCGATGTTATTGAGGCTAATGTCCATGCCCATCGCGCCACTAAACTGGCCGTCGTTATATATTGGACTCGTTGCGGTAATGAGTAGCCCGTGCCCGGCTGGATCATCATATACATGTGTCCACTTGGTCGCCTTTTCGGGGTCGTTTTTGGGCGTGGCCACCGAGAAAAACTCTTGGGAGGTAATATCAAAATTCGGCCCCACAATCGAGGCGAGATCGATGTTGGGATAATACCGCGACTCGCCCGCCGTTGCCCCCATATAGTAGATGGCTACAGCGTTGGACTGGCTGCGAAGCACCTGTGGTGCGAGATAATCCAAATAACCGGACAGCTCCATATGAAGCTTATTGAGGGGCGTAAAAGGGAAGTTGGCTTGTATGTAGACGTTTCCCGGATCGGTGGCAGAGTTTACATACTCACCTTCGGGAAGCCGGTATATATGCGTACCAAATGCCCAGCTCGTCGTAGAAAAGTCGCTGGGATGATCAAAAATATTTTGGAGATACTGCGCAGTTGTGCCAATGACCTCTTGAACGTCGCTAAATTGCCCGCTATTTTTGGACGCTGTCGCTGTAGTTGTTTGCACCAGTAGCTGCTGGGCGCGCTTTTGCATGGCTGCTGAGGCCACGGTCTCAGCTTGTTTGCCGGATCGAACAAGCGCCCGCACACCCAAAAAAGCCATAACTATGATCGCCCCGGCAGTGAGGCCAAACAAAAGAGTAATCAGCTGAGTTTTAAGGCTCCGGTTACGAAGCCTGTGTGATAAACCGAACATAAGCGCACTCGTATTCATAAAAAGCATAAGAGTTTTATTGAGCTGACACAAGCCGTTTTCGCCAGGTCTGATACAATAACAGATATGATCGAGCGCATTGTTAACCCCGAAACGCCGGTGACCACTGAGGCCGCCGAAGAGCTGGTTTTGGGCGAAACCTTGCGGCCCCGTAGCTTTGCCGCATATGTGGGACAGGAGCTGCTCAAGCGCAATCTGTCGCTGGCTATTGAGGCCGCTAAAGTCCGGGCCGAAGCCCTCGACCACATTCTGCTCTACGGCCCGCCCGGCCTCGGCAAAACCACCATGGCCGGCGTCATCGCCCATGAGCTCGGCGCCAACATCCGGGTGACGTCTGGGCCGGCCATTGAGCGGGCAGGGGATTTGGCCAGCCTGCTCACCAACCTGGCCGACGGCGACGTGCTTTTCATCGACGAAATCCACCGCCTACCCAAAACCGTCGAAGAGGTGCTATATCCCGCTATGGAGGATTTCGGCCTTGATGTAATGCTCGGCAAGGGGCCATCAGCCAAATCGATCAGGCTCGATCTGCCCAAATTTACCATCATCGGCGCCACCACCCGCGCCGGTGCACTGGGCGCCCCCTTGCGCGATCGTTTCGGACATGTTCACCGGCTTGAGTTCTATTCACAGGACGAAATGATCCAGATCATCACCCGCGCGGCCGGCATCCTCGGCGTAACGCTCGACCTCGAAGCCGCCGGCGAAATTGCCACCCGCTCGCGCCTCACGCCGCGCATCGCCAACCGGTTGCTCAAGCGGGTGCGCGACTACGCCCAAGTGAAGCAGGTCGACACTATCACCCGCTCTCATGCTCGCGATGCGCTGCACCTGCTCGAAATCGACGAGCTCGGCCTCGACGCCTCGGACCGCCGTCTTCTTGATTCCATCATTACGC
>DATAMV010000203.1:0-17299 GCA_036266515.1 Candidatus Saccharimonadia bacterium | reverse complement strand
CAGGAACCCGTAGATGGGCCGCACGTACAAGATGCCGAGCGGCGTGCCAATGAGTGACAAAATACTAAACACATAGGCGATGCCTGCGAGCAGCCACGGAATGGGGTCTTCGGAGCCGGCGTCGGCTTTGACCTTGAGCATGATCATGGTGGTGGCAAAAATGTCGATGAGGACGGTGAGCCAGATGGCAACGTCGTTGTTGCGGGTAAGCACCCAGACCACAATGGTCACGAGACTCAAGGCCAGGAGCCAGCGGTCGTACTTGGAAGTATCACGTAGGCCGTAGCGGTACGACAGGCCCAGGATGATGGCACTGTAAATGGTGAAGGTGAATGAGATGAGGATGGACGAGCGGCCGCCTTCCAGAAACTGCGATATGGTCACGATTACATTCATAATCGTGAGGATGATCCAGCTGAACTGATGCGGCTTGGTGTGGCCGCGCACAATTGAGACCAGGTACGGCAGGCCACAGTAGACCGCCAGCACCGTGGAGATGACGCCGCAGACGGAGGTGAACGTGGCGAGGGTCATGCGGCTAAATGCCGATTTCGAGTTGCCAGGCTACAGGGGTAAATGTCAGGTTGATTGGCTCGGCGAAATTGTGATCGGCTTTCCACTGCTTGATTTTGGCGACTAAAGGCTTGGAAAGTTTACTCGGATCGCCGTCTGGGACCAGGTGGGCAGACATTTCGATGAAGATATCGACTGGGTCGATGCCGATGCGGATCTGTGAAGCGTTGGCCCAGGCATACACTTCTTTCATGCCCGTAACCTCTTGGGTGAATGTAACCATATCTGTGGCTAGACGGGTAATTTGCTCGGCGGTGACTTTGTCGGGGTCATATTCAAAGCGAATGATGGGCACGAGCGCCTCCTTATTATTCCAAAACCGCTTTGACGCGGCGGATGCCGGCGGAGCTGGATTCTTCTTTCTTGATCTTGAATTTCACGCCACCCTCGGCCAGCGTACCGGTGTGCGTGACGTGCGGGCCGCCGCAGATTTCTTTGGAGTACCATTCGCCCATGGGGTCGCCGGCGGTATAGACTTTCACGGTCTCGCCGTATTTGTCGCCGAATGCGCCGAGCGCGCCCTCTTTGAAGGCCTGGTCGGTCGGGATTTCGCGGAAGCCCATGGGCCAGTCTTTGGCGATGTTTTCATTGACGATCTGCTCGACCTTGGCAATTTGCTCCGGAGTCATCTTCTCGTCGTGGCTAAAGTCAAACCGCAAGCGCTCGGGTGTAATGTTGGAGCCGCGCTGGATCACGTGGTCGCCTAGCACTAGGCGCAGGGCTTTGTACATGAGGTGGGTGGCTGTGTGATACTTGATGCTCATTTCGGAATGGTCGCCCAGGCCGCCTTTGAACTGGCCGACTGTTGCGGTGCGGGAGCGGTCTTTTTGCTCTTTCAGCAGGTGGTCGAAGTCATGCTTCCAGTTTTCGGCGACCGTGATGCCGCGTTCTCCCGCTTCTTCGAGCGAGAGCTCGGATGGGAAGCCGTAAGTGTCAAAGAGCGTAAACACAATGTCGCCGGTGAGTTCTCCTCCCACGAGTTTCTCAAATTCCTTGACGCCGCGGTCCAACGTGGCGCGGAACTGGTGCTCCTCGCGCACAAGGGTATGGACGATAGATTCAACTTGAGCGGCAACCTCCGGGAAGTCGTCCTTGTACATTGACGTAATGACCGGCACGACCTGCTGCAAAAAGTCCTGGCGCAGACCGAGGCTGTGCGCCTGGCGAATGGCGCGGCGGATAAACCGGCGCATCACGTAGCCCTGGTCGGTGTTGGACGGCACGACGCCGTCGGTGGCCATGAAGGTGGCAGCGCGCAAGTGGTCAGCGATGACGCGCATTGGTACGAGGTTGTCCTCGTATTTCTTGCCCGAGAGCTCTTGCAGCTTTTCGATGATCGGCCACATGAGGCTAATTTTGAACACGTCGGGGTTACCGAGGCTGGCGGCAGCGATGCGTTCGAGACCCGAGCCATGGTCGATATTTGGCTTAGCTAAGGGCTCAAACTTACCTTCGGCGATCTTTTTGTAGGCCATAAACACGTTGTTGCCGATTTCCATGAAGCGGCCGCAGTCGCAGTTGGGATGGCAATGTTCGCCGAAACTGGGATCGTGCTCGGTGCCGAAATCGTAGAACATTTCAGAGTCGGGGCCGCAGGGGTCGCCGACCGGTGTGGTTTCGGGGCCACCGTTGCGGCTCCACCAGTTCTTCTTGGAATCGTAATAAAAGATGCGCTCGCCGTCTTTGATGCCGCGCTTGTAGCCGTCGGCCTCAGAGCCGATGTCGGCGATTTTGGCCTCGATACCGGCCTTGGCAAAGAGTTTCTCCCAGAGATCAGCGGCTTCGGTGTCTTTGGGAATGTCGTACTTGGGCTCACCGATGAAGCAGGTGATGTAGAGCTTCTTGGGATCAAGTTTTACGACCTGGGTGAGGAACTCCCACATCCACGGCACTTGCTCCTTCTTGAAGTAGTCTCCTAGGCTCCAGTTGCCAAGCATTTCGAAGCTGGTAGTGTGGCGGTTGTCGCCGACCTCGTCGATGTCCTCGGCGCGCAGACAGACCTGCGAGTCCACTATGCGGACGCCGTCTGGATGGGTGGCGCCAAGTAGATACGGGATCATCGGCTGCATGCCCGATCCGGTGAAGAGTGTGGTGGCGTCTTCCTTGGGCACAATGTTGGCGCGCGGAATAATTACGTGGCCGCGGTCGGCAAAGAATTTGAGGTAAGCGTTTCGAATGTCTTGGGCTGTCATGGAAGTATTGTACCTGGAATTTGAGGCAAGAAAAGCGTTAGCACAAATGGGAGCGGACGGAAGAGCGGCTCCTGGGGGAGGTTGTCCGCCCTTCCGTCCTTTAATCCTGGGGAGGATTTTATTCGTAGCTAACCAATGGCGCCACCTCCTAACTTCCTCTCAGGTAACGGGATTATAACATGGCTTTGGGGAGGCTTCGCGGATGTCCGCGAAGCCTCCCCGGTGTACCGTCCGCTACGAGCGAACCTCAGCTCCTTCCAGCAGCCAGGTAATGAATTGCTGCCGCTCGGTATTGGCCATACCCCTGTACTCGGTGAGCCAGGGGTTGAGCCAGGAGCGGGTGAGTTGGTGCCCCCACGAGCGGGCGGCGTTTTCGCGCTGGGCCTCGATGGCCTCCGAAGGGTGTCCGGCTGCGTCCATGAGCATCGCAAGACACACGAATGAGGCCAGGCCAATGCGAGCAGTGCGCTCGGCGCGATGGGGAATCTCGTCGAGACGCGCTCGCCAGCGCTGCTTGGTACTACGGTCCATATGCGCTCACCTCCTCGGGATCGGCTGGACCGAAAATCAGTTTAGACGATAATACCGCCGCCCACCACGTCAGATCCGTCATAAATCACGGCGGACTGGCCGGGAGTGATGGCGCGCTCGGCGTGGGCTAGCTCGACGCGGTAGCCACGGGCGGTCTTGGTGAGCTGGGCGGGAATGAGCTCGGCGCGATGGCGGGTGCGGACCTGGTATTGGTGGGCCGACTTTGGCTCATGATTAATCCAATTTGTCTGAGCGAGATCAAAAATGCTGGTGGCCAATTTGGGGTCGGCCGGCTCGGTGGTGACATAGACGGTGTTTGTGGACATGTCTTTGCCGGTCACATAATACGGCTGGCCGCCGCCCACACCGAGACCATGGCGCTGGCCAATGGTGTAGAAGATAGCGCCCTCGTGCATGCCGAGCCGAGCGCCGGACCCGTCAACGATAGGGCCGGGGCCGGCTTCGAGATACTGCTTCAGAAATTCGCGCAGGCCCACCTCGCCTACGAAGCAAATGCCTTGTGAATCGGGTTTTTTGGCTGTGGGCAGGCCAAATTTCTCAGCGAGTCGGCGCACTTCTGGTTTTGTTAGCCCAGCTAAAGGAAAAATGGTTTTCTCGAGTGCGCCGGTCGTCACCCGGTACAGGAAGTAGGTCTGGTCTTTATTTGCATCAGCCGCGCGCAGCAGCTTGCCGTCCTTCGTGCCTGCGTAGTGCCCGGTGGCAATCAGGTCGGCGCCGTCGGCCAGGGCGGCCTTCAGAAACAAGTTAAATTTAATTTCTTGGTTGCACAGCACATCAGGATTGGGCGTGCGGCCAGCCTGATATTCGGCCACCATCACGTCGACCACATGGTGCTTGTATTCGTCCTGAAAGTCGAAGACCTTGAATGGAATGTCGAGTTTGGCGGCGGCGGCGCGCGCATCGGCCAAGTCCTGCTTCCAGGGGCAGGCGACACCGGCGACGTCCTGGGTCCAGTTCTTCATATATACGCCCACGACATTATAGCCCTGCTCTTTCAAGAGGGCGGCGCTTACCGAGGAATCGACTCCCCCGCTCATGCCAACGTAGACGGTTTGGGACTTCATTTAATAATGAATAACATTTTTTCGACTTTTTATCAACTTACAGACAATGGTATCATCGGCGCATGGTATTGGTATTTTTGGCCCTGGGCGCAAACGTCGGCGACCGACATCGAAACATTGAACAGGCGGTGGAGTTGCTGGGTTCGCAGATCCATCGGATCAAACGGGCGCCGCTGTACGCGTCGCAGGCGGTGGGTTATACGGACCAGCCAGATTTTTTTAATACGGTTGTGAGCGGCGAGACATCACTTTCGCCTCATGAGCTGCTACGGTTCGTGAAGGATGTGGAGCGCGAGGTGGGCCGGCTGTTCCGGTTTCGATGGGGACCGCGCGAGATCGACGTGGATATTATTTTCTATGGCGGCGAGACTGTTGAGACCCGGGACCTCACTATCCCCCACCGGCGGTTCCGCGAACGCGATTTTGTACTGCGGCCGCTGTGCGATCTCGATGCCAAGCGCGTTGACCCCGTGAGCGGGCTCACCTGCGCCGAGCTTTTGCAGCAGCTGCCGGAGTCGGCGCTGTCTATTAAATCGTCATAGCGGCGAGCCCAGCTCCTGGACGGCGGTTTCAAACTGCACTACCCAGCCGGTTTGGCGAATACTTTTGTAAAAGATGCTGCTTAGAAAATCGCCGTCGGGGGTGAAGGTTTCGGGGAACCCGCGGTACTGGACGATTTTTTGGTTATAAAGATCAATGTCGCTGGTGGCCTCGTCGCGGTACGCCTGGTCGCCGGTTTGGTGGTAGAGACTGGCCAGTAACGTGAGGTACTGGGCGCCCCAGTAGCTCCAAATGGCATCCGAGCCGTAGTTTGGCACGAACGTGCGGGTGGCCCACGGCTCACTGGCCAGGCCGGCGTGCTCAGTGTATTTAACGGGCAGCGGCTTGGTAACGCCCTGCGCCCGCATAAATGCTACGCTGCGCTGAAGGTACGGCAGGTCGGCGAGACTGTCCGGCGAGAGCAGCCCGGCCGGAAGTGCGATCAGCCAGTCGGATGAGTAATTGGTGCCGGCGGCGTGGGGCGAAAAATCATCAATGAAGTGGCCTCCAGCCTCGTCCCAGTACGTGGCGAGGATGGTATTACGCAACGTAGCGAGGTCCGCATCCGAAATGTCGCTCACGCCGAGCTGCTTGGCCAGGCCTAGGGTCCGCCACAAGATCACATTGTCGTAAAACGATCCCTGGCGGTGGACGCCGTCGCGGGCCCCAGACAGCGTTGCGGTGCGCTTCACCAGCCCAGTGGCCGGATCACGCACGTCGTCCAGATACAGCGCTAGTAGTCGCTTGAGATCACCGCGGTGACCCGCAATGACCGCCCGGGTGGCGGCCACTGTCTCGAGGCGGTACGGCCCGCCGGCATAGCGCGTGTCGTCTTGGAGCGCATGTAATGCATACAAAATGCCGTACAGGCTGTCGGATGCTACCGAACCCGGGTGCACTTCCGCCAGCACCACTGCGTGCGGACTGACCGGTTCGACGGTGGTGGTGATGCGGCCGCCGGTGCTAAATGCGTCTAAAGCATACAGCGCTGATTGCAAATAAATGCGCTGGCGGTTGTCCCAATCGGCCTGGCTGAGCGCTGTGTTGGGATTAAGCAGGTCGTTGTAGAACACGCCAAGATTGCGCGGGTACAGTACGCTGAACTGATCGCCAGAGATGAGGTACGGTTTGGTAGGATCAAAGCGCTTGGCGTGAATCTCACTGATAATTCCTGCCGTGGTGCGGGCTTTGGTTGGCCGGCTGCCAAAGAGAGTGTTTTGCAGAAGCAAAAATCCGTCCTTTACCCAATACCCGAACGTGTCGGCGAGGGTGCCGTTGTAGACTGTGAGCGAAAATTGTTTGTGTACAGAAATGGTGCCGTGGCTGACGCTGGTGGTGTAGGGTGCGCGAATAATACTGATCTTGCCGTAGGGATTGGTAACGGTAAGCCACAGAATGAGGGCCAAGAGTCCGCCGCCGATCGCGCCCAGCCACCAGCGGGGCTTGCGAATGCGTGACCGTGGCCGTTGATTGAGGTGGTAATGCACGGTTTAGTCGGTGAAATCTTGGGTAATCATGAGCCCATACGGACCACCGTCCTGGATGCCGATGCCAACGGTGTGGAAATTAGGGTTGAGGATGTTGGCGCGGTGGCCGGGCGACTTCATGAGGCCGTCGTGCGCGAGCTGGAGAGTGGGCGCGAGCGCCAGGTTTTCGCCGGCGCTACCAAAGTCCACGCCACCGGCCCGCATGCGGTCGAACGGACTTTTGCCCTCGGGGTTGATGTGCGAGAAATAGCCGCGGGCAAACATGTCGGCGGAATAAGCACGAGCAACGGCGCGGGCCGTGACGTTGAGCGTGAGGGGTTTAAGGCCGCGGCTCGTGCGCTCGTGATTGAGCATCACGAGCATGTCGGCTTCGGCCTGCGGGGCCATGCTGATTTCGGTGGTGGTGAAGCCGAGCTTAATGCGCTCTTCGCTTTCGGGCTCGGCTGTAACGGTGAAGAAATTGAGGCTGTCTGTGAGGTCGCGGCTGAGACCGGTCGTGAGACTGCGGGGCAGCGCGCCAGTGGCGGCAAGAGCGGCCCGGCCAGCCAAACTGTGGGCCACCGGCTGCTTGGTGGCGGCCGAGAGTGGCAGGCCGGCGAAGATGCTTAGGCCCAGCGCGATGATGGCGGCTGTTTTGAGAGCATTGAGAATGCTGCCACCGGCCCGGTTGGGCGCCGAAAGCTGCATGTTGCGGTGCAAGTGGGGCAGAATAGTGAAGCGGATCAGCAGCGCGCACGCCACTTCGGTGATTACCCACACGATCACGAAGCCAGCGATGTTGCCCAGCGCGGCGGTGGCGTGGGTAAGGCTCGTGACGGCCGCGCCTGCAAAGTGATAGGCAGCAAAGGCCAGCGTGGTGGCCATAATGAAGCTGACCAGTTCAAGAGCAATGAGCACCATGCCGCGCTCGGCGCCGGAAACGGCTGAAAAAATGATCGCCCCTACCACGACCAGGTCAATGAGCGGACCGATAAACGCGTTCATTTAGATTTCCCGCTTAAGAGTTCATAGAGCACTTTTTGCAATTCATCGGCCGTTAGCGTCCGGCTCGCCGGCGTGGCCCACCAGTGCGAGCGCCGCCACTCTGCATCGTAGGATGAGTGGTTAATGATTTTTACTTCCGATCCAAGCGCGCGGTGAAAGGTAATGTAGGCCCGGCGCTGATGATATGGCGATGTGACCAAAATGATGGAGTGGTATTTGTCCTCGTGCACGATCCCACTCACGCCCGAGGCATTTTCGCGCGTGTTGGTAGCGGCTTCATCCAGCTGGATAGCGGTTTGGGGTACGCCGGCGGCGAGGGCATCCTGGGCCATGGCTTTGGCATTGGACGGACCGGAAGTATCCAGGGCTGCACCCGAGAAGATAATGTTGGCGCCGTAACCTTCTTTATAAAGCCGGATGGCCTCCTCGGTGCGGGCCTGGGTTTCGCCACCGGAAATGGCCACAATGGCGTCGGCTTTGGTTAATTTATCCTGAGGGGACAAATAGTAGCCAATTCCGAAGAAGATGCCGGTAGCTAGCAAAACCAGCACACCGAGCGTAATGCCCACCCCCACAAGCAGTTTCCTCATATGTTCTATTGTACCAAACTACAGTTCGCGCAGACGCTGGACAATGGGCGGGAGATGCTTAATGACGGCCTCAATATCGGCCGCAGTGGTGGCCCGGCCGAGCGTAAGCCGGAGCGAACTATTGGCCTCGGCGGCGGTGCGGCCAATGGCCAAGAGCACGTGCGACGGGTCGAGGCTGCCGGTGGAGCAAGCAGATCCCGTAGAAGCCATGACGCCGGCGTTGTCGAGGTAGAGCACGAGCGCCTCGCCTTCGGCGCCGGGCAGCGTGAAGTTGACGTTATTGGGGAGGCGCCGCTTTGGGTCGCCGTTGAGAACGGCGTCTGGGACGGCGGCCACCACGCCTTCGATGAGATGGTCGCGCAAGGGCGTGAGGCGGCGCGCCTCGGCCTCGCGGCGGGCGCTGGCTTGCACGAGCGCAGCAGCCAGGCCCACAATGCCGGCCACGTTTTCGGTGCCGCTGCGGCGGCCACGTTCTTGCCCGCCGCCGAACATCAGCGGCGAGAGCACGGTGCTGTGGCGGATGTAGAGTGCGCCGCTGCCCTTGGGACCATAGATTTTGGAGCCGTTGAGAGTGAGCAGGTCAACGCCAAGCCGCACGACGTGCAGGTCCAGGTAGTTTGCAGCCTGGACGGCATCGGTGTGGAGATAAAGCGGGAGAGTGATGCCACGTTTGGCGCGCTGGGTCCGAACCTCCGCGACGAGCTTGGCTATGTCGGCGATGGGTTGGATCGTGCCGATCTCGTTATTGGCGAGCATGATGCTTACGAGCACGGTTTGGTCGGTAATGGCGGAGGTTACTGCTTCGGGACTCACGATGCCGCCCGGCTTCACCGGAACGGCCGTAAACTCATGGCCCTCGGCTGCGAGCGGCTCGGCTGCGGCCAGTACGGCGTCGTGCTCGATGGCGCTTGCGGCCCAGTGTGCGCCGGGATGCGCCCGCAGCACGCCCTGGATGGCGAGGTTATTGCCCTCGGTGCCGCCGCTCGTGAATACGATTTCGGTGGTTTTGGCGCCGAGCACGCCGGCGATCTGGGCACGCGCTGTTTCTACCGCCCGGCGGGTTTCGCGGGCCGCGGTATACAGACTCGAGGGGTTGGCGTACTGATTTTTCAGATACGGCAGCATGGCCTCGAGCACCGCGGGGTCGAGCGGTGTGGTGGCGGCGTGGTCAAGATAGATAGGCGCGGACATAATTTAGATATTATGCCACAAAACTCATCAAATTCCAAACAGGCGTTCGGCGTTGCGGGAGGTAGTGGCCTCCAAATCTTCGAGGGCTTCGCCGCGGAGCTTGGCCAGGAAGGCGGCCGTGTGGGCGATGTTGGCCGGCTCGTTGCGCTTACCGCGCAGCGGCACCGGCGCTAGGAATGGGCAGTCGGTTTCGAGCACGAGCCGGTCGAGCGGCACACGCCTTGCGGCCTCAAGCTGGTGTTCGTCTTTGGTAAACGTCATGATGCCGTTAAGCGCGATGGACAGCCCGCGCGCGAGTGAGCCTTCAAGTTCTTTAGTGCCAGCCGTAAAGCAATGCACCAGTCCCCTCACCCCTTCGTATTCGTCTAGGATGGCAAAAAACTCGGGAAAGGCATCGCGCACATGAAACACCATGGGCAGTCCGCGCTCGAGTCCCAGCTCGATTTGAAACCGCAGCGCGCGTTCCTGGTCTTCGGCGCTCGTTTCTGAACGGAAATTGTCCAGGCCGCATTCGCCAATAGCCACTACCTTCTCAAACTCGGCGAGGCGCGCCACCTCTTCGAGCGCTTCATAGCCGCGGTCGGCGTCGTGCGGGTGCAGGCCCACAGTGGCCCAGACGTTGTCGTAGGCCCGGGCCACCGCCACAGCCTGGGCGGAATCGGTGTCGTTGCAGCCGACGGTCATGATTTTTCCCACGCCGGCTTCGTGAGCGCGGGTGAGGACGTCGTCTAGTTCCGGGCGGAATTCTTCAAAATGGATGTGGGCGTGGGTGTCGATCAGCATGGTCTATATGTTACTCTTTCGCATCACTAATTCTTCGTCGGTCTTGCCACCGCCGAGGTCAATCGGAACGGTGCCGCTGCGCCTGAACCCAACCGACTCGTACAGCCTCAGCGCCCGGACGTTCTTCTCCCAAACGGTGAGATAAATGTGGGGCGCTTCGGCGAGGCGGGGATGAGCTAGCGCGGCCTCAAGCAGGCGGCGGCCAATCCCCTGCCCGTGGCTATCCGTGGCCACATAGAGCCGCCGCAGGTGCTGGTCGCCGGGCCCGGCCGGCACTTCCCCGGGATCGGCGTCACCAAATTGGACATAGCCCAGGATGCCACCCGAGCCGGTTTCCACCAGCACATCATCGTGGTCCAGAGCCTCCTCGAAGTAATTCTTGGACCGGGTATTGGCCAGGATGTCTTGGAGGGTCTCGGCGTCGAAGCCGTCGCCGAACGCATCGGCAAAGCTGTTGGCAGCCACATCCGCCAGCGCGGCTAGTTCGGTGGGTTTAACAGGCCGGATCATCGCTACACCGCTTTTTCGGGGACGTCTCGCTTGGGGAACAGGATGCCGACCTCGGGCCGGACCACGCCGCCGGCAAAAGTGGCAGCAATTTTTTGCGCAGTACCGGGCAAAAACGGCATCAGCAGAGTGGCGATTTGTACCAAATCGGATACCGCATGGTGCAGGACTTCGGCCAAATGCTCGGGGTCGGCGCGCTTGCCACCAGGAGCCAGTTCCCACGGCTTTTCTTCTTCAAGCAGCTGGTTGAGGCCGCGCACGAGCAGCCAGATTTCGGCCAGGGCTTTATCGAAGCGCAGATCGGCCATGGCTTCTTCATAAGGCTCGGTGTCGTGCGAGTGCGGCGGCAGGTCGCCGATGATATTGTTCTGATATTTGCTAATCATCACCGCCACGCGCTGGACCAGATTGCCGAGGTCATTAGCGAGGTCGGTATTATAAACAATTTCCATGCGGCGCCAGGAAAAGTCGCCGTCGCCGTCGGAGGGGATTTCGCGCAGCAGGTAGTAGCGCAGGGCATCCACTCCGTATTTTGCGATGACGTCGCCGGGGCTCACCACATTACCGAGCGATTTGCTCATCTTGTGGCCTTCGCTTGAGATGTGGCCATGGGCGTAGAGGCAGCGCTCCGGCGGCAGGCCGGCTGAAAGCAGCATGGCCGGCCAAATGGCGGCGTGGTGACGCAAGATGTCCTTGCCCACGATTTGAACGTCGGCTGGCCAGAATTTCTTCATTTTTTCGCCGTTTGGATAGCCGAGGGCCGAAATGTAGAACCCAAGCGCGTCAAACCACACGTACATTACCTGCGAGGGGTCGCCCGGCACCGGCACGCCCCAGGTGAGCTGCTTCACATCGCGGCTGATGCTGATGTCTTCGAGACCCTGCTCGAGCACCGACAAAATTTCGTTTTTGCGGGCGCGGGGCTGGATCAAAAGCTTATCAGTGCTAATGAGTTCTTTAATTTGGGCAGTGTAAGCGCTGAGTTTAAAGAAATAGTTTTCTTCGGCGACCTTCTCCAGTGCCTTTTTGTGGATGGGGCAAATGTGGTCAGGGACATCAATTTCGGTGTAAAACGTTTCGCAGCCTACACAGTACCAACCTTCATATTTGGCTTTGTAGATATCTTTTTCGCACGCCTTCCAAAGAGCTTGGGCGACTTTTTCGTGAGATTCGTCGGTGGAGCGGACGAACTGGTCGGTGGACACGTTGAGCGCCGGCGCGAGGTCGCGAAACAGCTGGCTGACCTCATCGGTGTAGGCCTTGGGGGTTTTGCCGGCTTCCTCGGCGGCGCGCTTGATCTTGGTGCCGTGCTCGTCGGTGCCGGTAACGTACCAAGCCTCGTCGCCTTTTTGGCGGTGGTAGCGCGCCAAAACGTCACCAAGGATGAGCTCCATGGCGTAACCAATGTGCGGAGCACCATTGGTGTAGGCAGAGGCGGTGGTAACGTAAAATTTCGACATGCTAGAGGCCTTTATCAGTTGCGTTATCGTACCATACGCGCTTCATCGAGGCCAAATGGCCTACCACGCGCGCTTGTGGCCGCGGTGCCAAAACTGGCCGGTTTCGGAAACAGTGGTGGCAAGGGTATAAATTTCCGCGGCTGGTTCGGCGGGGCGGCGATCCGGATGCTCGGTTTCGTTGGTGGATGTCGCATTGCCCATATCGGTATCAACCCAGCCTGGGTCCACCGAGGATACCAGAATGCCCTTGGGCTCCAATTGGTGCGCCAGCACCCGGGTGTACATGTTTAAGGCGGCTTTGGAAATACGGTAGGAGGCTGACAGATCGTTATCAACGGCTTCCGAAAACGAACCATAGCTTGAGTCGATGTTAATAATATGCGAACCGCGGCCGAGGTTTGGTAGGAGTAGGTCGGTGAGATGGGACACGGCAAACAAGTTTACCTCGATTGTGGCGCGCAGGGCGGCTGGATTGGTAAGGATATCAGTGGGGTCGAGCAGGACGGCGGCATTATTTACGAGCACATCGATATGGGGCGCTGCTTTAATAATGGCCGCAGCCGCTTCGGCGACGCTGGTCGGCGCTGAGGCGTCGAGCTTGAGGGCCGTGAAGCCTGGCGCCTCAATGGACATGGGCGTGCGGTTGTGAGTACCGATGACCCGCCAGCCACGACCCAAAAACACGTGTGCTGTGGCGAGGCCAATGCCGCGGCTGGCTCCGGTGATGACTACGGTTTTCATTATGACGCGCTGCCCGGGGCCGCCGTGGGCGCTTTGGGTTTCTTGGACTTGGGGGCAAATTTGGCTTTAATGAGCGAGATCCCGTAAATGCACCACAGACCGATCGCGGCCAAGAGAAATACCAGCGCGGCCAGGCCAAAGCGGGCGGCCAGGCCGTTAAATAACTGGCTCGCAAACGGTGACACGGCGTCGTGAACGGCCTTCATCTCGGCTTTATTGAGTGCCTGTAGCACGAGCTGGGGGATGATCATAAACAGTCCGGCGAGCAGTGCCATACCAATGGCTGTATCGAAAGCCGCGCGCGAGAGCGTGGGCCAGCGATGGTGCCGCATAACGGCCACAATCAGGATAATGAGGCCGAGTGCCACCCACGGTGCGTAGGTACCCACGAGGTCAACGTCGTGCCCGTACTGCGTCACCTTGGTGTCGGCCGAGCCGAAATCAATAGTTTGGGTGGTGGGACCGTTTTCCGGAGGGTCCTGGCCAATGGCCGCGGCGAGGTCTACGAGGTTGACGGTGGGCGCGGGCGTGCCTTTGCGGATATGGTCGAGAATAGGCGGCAAGAGCGTATTGACTTGGTTTTCGATCAGGGCCGGGTCAATGCTCGTAACGCCGGACTTGGCCACACTCGGGTCAGAAGCCGCTGCCGATGCCGGAATGGCAGTCGCTAGTTTCGGATAGAGCTGCGCCTGGGTGGCTTGCTGTTCGAGAAATTTCGCGTTCCAAAGAGTATGCGAGAGAATCCACGTTGACACGCTGGCCGCTAGCACCGTGGCCAGAATGAACGCCAAAACGTGGCTCAAGAACTTCATTGGCTATATAATCTCACGCTTTTCGCACTCATTATAGAGGCGCTGCCAAGCGGGTAAGTTCAACTCCTGGGCGCGGGCGGTAGCGCCAAGGCCGGCTGCGGCAACGACGGCTGCGGCCAGTTCAGACGAGAGGTTGAGCCCGCCGGCCAGCGCGTTCTTGAGCTGCTTGCGTTTTTCGCCGAAGCCGGCCTTGATAAGGCGAAAGAGTTTGGCGGTGTCGGCTGGAAACGCCGGGCCGGTGAGCGTGACGCGCAGCACAGCCGAATCCACGTCCGGGGCCGGCCAGAATTTATGCCGTTCCACGACCTGCACGATTTCCGGGCGGCCGTAGTATTGCACCGAAAGCGCCAGAATGGACAATTGGCCGGGTCGCGCCACAATGCGCTCGGCCACCTCTTTTTGGATCAGGAGCGACATGACGGACGGCGGATTCGGGTGTTCGATGAGAAGGCGAAAAATCTTGGATGTAAGGTAGTACGGAATGTTGGCAATGACTTTATAACCGGCCGGCAGACGGCTGAAATCAAACACCAGGATGTCTTGCTCCACCACTTCGAGGTTAGCGGGCGCGTCGCGCTCGAGCAGGCCGGCTAGCACATGGTCGGTTTCGACGGCCACGACGCGGGCGGCCTGAGCGGTGAGGGGGCGCGTCATCACGCCGAGGCCCGGCCCAATCTCGAGCACGGTATCGGTGGCGGTGATTTCGGCTGCGCCCATAATGGCTTCGAGGCTGGGCCGGTCAACCAAAAAATGCTGGCCAAGGCCCTTATTGGGCTTGATGCCAGCGAGGCGCATGGCGGTGCGGACGTCTTCGACGCGGGTGAGGTCCATGATTATATCTTAGCAGAAACGAAAACGGCGGGAATGGGCTGTCTCTGCTGCCATGATGCTGGCGGTATGTCAAAATAAAGGCATGAAGAAACAGGCAGCTTTGGCATCGGGACTTATGCTACTAGCGGCGGTAGTGGGCATAGGACTTATCATAAGCCGATCGGGGTTGAAAAGGAGTACGGATATGAATATCAGCAGCAGCGTCTTCAAGGACGGAGGCGCTATCCCCACCCGGTATACGTGCGCGGGTGCCAATACGAACCCGCCGCTTACATTTCAGGACGTACCGCATGATACGCAGGCGCTTGCGCTGGTGGTGGATGACCCTGATGCGCCGGGCGGGATGTTTGATCATTGGCTACTCTGGAACCTGCCGACGAGTGTGACCGAGATCCCTGAAAATTGGCAACCGGAGGATGGTGTGGGGGTCGGCACAAACGGGTTTGGCAAGGAGGCGTATGGGGGGCCGTGCCCGCCGTCGGGGACCCACCATTATCACTTCACACTCTATGCACTTGACCATAAGGTTGAGGTGGCGGCCGGTGCTCAGCGGCCGGCGCTTGAGTTTGGAATGAAGGGGCATGTTTTGGCCCAGGCAAAGCTCATTGGGACGTACAAGAAGTAGGGCTTATTTACAGGCCCAGGCGCCGGTGCCATAGCGCGCCATCTTTTTGGCTGTGAGTTGGATTTGGACCGAGCCGTCAAAGATGTTGTCGTCGGTGCCGCCGGCCGAGCGCCAGGTGGACGGCAGGTATTGGAACAGGCCGGTGGCGTGCTCGCCGGCGACGGTCGTGGGGTTAACGTCGGTGGCGTTGCCGTGTGATTCGCACGACATGATCCGAAGCATCATGTTTGGGTCAATGTTCCAGACCGCGGCGGCGGCCTCTACCTGTGGGCGCCAGTATTCAACCGATCCGGCGAAGTAAACCTTGGTGCCAACCACCACGATCTGCGGCACCGGGTCGGTCTGGCTTACGAGCTGCAGGGCCTCGCGGGCGGTTTCGACGCCGTCATGGTAGTGGATGCGATAGGTAATGGTTTTTTGGCCGTCGGATCCGGCTTGCTTGACCGTGGTTTGGCCCTTGAGGATGGTGGGGTCACTAATGGTTTTGACCGGGCGCGCAATGGGCTGCGTAATCGTCACGACCGCTTCCGTGACGCGGGTAATGTCCACGCTCATGCCGGGAACAACCGGGCTAGTGAGCGGAGCGGTCACCGTGTCCTGGGCTCCCAGGCTAATGCCGGCGTCGGCCAGCGCGCCGGCCACGGTGGCTGATTGCGTGCGTACGAGTTTGTCCTGGCCGTCCACCTTGATATTGAGCGGGGTGGCACGGTCAACGGTGACTTTCTCCCCGACAGCACTGTCACTCACAATGTTGGTGACTACTTGAGTATTAAACCGGTCTTCTGGGTATACGATGAGGCCGGCCGCGAGCGCCAAGAGGCGCGGGCTTTGGTAGGCGCTGGTGACGTAGTAAGTGCGCTGGCCGTCCTGGACGAGTACCGGGCGCGCGCGATAAACATTGATGTTGAATGGTCCGGCTGGAACGGGCGAGCTAGCCGAGGGCTCCACCAGGTCACCTGCGGCCAGGGTGATACCGGCCTGGCGCAGCGCTTCACCGACCGTGCCGGCGCTGGTAGAGAATAAGTGCTGATGGCCGTCGGCGTACAGCGAAATGAGCGCCTGCGAATCCGCTGAGGCGCCGGCAGACACCGGCCACCGGCCCGTGGACGGGCCAAGGCTGACGATGGAAATCAGAATGCCAATGGCTATGAGGTTGCGAGGTTGAGCCCTGAGCTGGTAGTAAATCCTAGCCAGCGTGTTGATACCGTTACGCAAAATAAAGTCTCTCGTGTTAACCGAAGCGACTTTTATTTCTTGTTTTTGGTTTTAAACGAATACGCTTATGATACCGAACGCCGGCTTCCCAGTCAATTGTGGGAAACCGGCGTTGTATCTGTTGATGGGTCGATTTAGCTGACTTTGGTGCCGATCTTTTGACCCTCGAGCACGCGGCGAATGTTGCCGTGAGTCAGGAGGTCGAAGACGACGATGGGTAGCTGGTTGTCCATGGCGAGCGAGATGGCGGCATTGTCCATGACGGCCATATGCGGATTGGTGAGGACTTGGTCGAAAGTGAGCTCTTCGTGCTTGACGGCGTCGTCATGCTTGGCCGGGTCTTTGTCGTAGACGCCGTCGACCTTGGTAGCCTTAAGGACCACATCACAGTCGAGTTCAAGCGCGGTGGTGACAGCGGCGGTGTCGGTGGTGACATAGGGGTTGCCGGTACCGCCGGCTACCACGACGACGCGGCCTTTTTCGAGGTGGCGTAGACCGCGGCGGCGAATGTAGGGCTCGGCCACGGCGTCGGCACGGAGGCGGGTCTGGAGACGCGCATGCACACCGTTTTCTTCAAGGATGTCCACCAGCGCCATGCCGTTGATGAGCGTGGCCATCATGCCCATGTAGTCGCCGGTGGCGCGCTCGATGCCGGACTTGGCGACGCTGGCGCCGCGCATAATGTTGCCGCCGCCAACGATAATGGCCAGCTGCACGCCGGTGGCTTCAATGGTTTCGGCGAGTTCTTTGGACAGGCGGTTTACGAAATTCGGGTCGATGCCGTAATCACGTTCGCCGGCGAATTGTTCACCGGATAGTTTCAAAAGGACGCGTTTGTAAGGGTGGTTTTCTTGCATATTGCCCTCCATTATAGCGCAGTATTAGATTTGTACAACGTTTCTAGGATGAGTCGTTGCCCTTGCGGCGTTGGAGCATGACAATGGCAACGCCCAGGAGGGCGAGCCCGAGTCCGGCTGAGATGACGTATTTTGGCAGGGCATAAAAGAAGTCGCGCATTTGGTATAAAACCTCAAGCACGAGGGTGGCCGCTCCCCATAGCGTGACCAGCCGGTATTTGAACGACATGCCGACAAAGACCAATGCTAATGCTTCGCCGATTAGCATCAGGCCGTAGCCTTGGCCGTTGCTCGC
>DATAMV010000202.1:0-4145 GCA_036266515.1 Candidatus Saccharimonadia bacterium | reverse complement strand
TCCTCATCCAACATTTGGCCGAAACTACCTTCAGAAGCAGCCGTCTGGTGGCGTTCAACCTGATTTGGGTGGGCGTGGTAATGTTTATTATCGATCGCTACAGCCGCCGCAATCTCACGCTGTCGCATGTGAATATGGGGCGGGCGCTGAGTGTGGGCGTGGCGCAGACGCTGGCGCTGGTGCCGGGCGTGTCGCGGTCGGGGATTACGATCACGATGAGCCGGGCGCTGGGCCTCGACCGGGTGGATGCCACGCGCTTTTCGTTTTTGCTCTCAGCGCCGATCATTACGGGCGCGACGCTCAAGGTGCTGCTCGGGCATGAGGCGCGCGAGCAGATCGCCGCGGCGCCCAGTTTGTACGCTGTGGGCATTGTAGCGGCAGCAGTGAGCGGCTATTTCTCGATTAAGTTCCTCATCTCGTATTTGTCGAAGCATGGCCTGGCGCTGTTTGCGGTGTACCGGGTGGCGATCGGCCTTTTGATTCTGGCGGTGGGCCTACAGTAATGGCGTTTTCGGCGATAGCAGCGGCATTGATCCATAAGCTGGGGCTTCTCGGCATAGCCGTGGCGGTGTTTTTGAATGGTTTGAGCGTGCCGGGTCTGAGCGAAGTACTGTTGCCACTGGCTGGGGTGGCGGTGAAGCGTGGCCAGCTGAACCTGGCCGGACTTTTGATTGTGGCAATGGTGGCGCAACTGCTGGGCGTGAGCCTGGCCTACGTCATCGGTAAGCGCGGCGGCCGTCCAATCATTGAGCGGTATGGCCGCTATATTCTGGTGTCGCACCAGGAGCTGGAGCAGGCCGAGAAGCTGTTTGAGCGCTACGGTAGCCGGCTCGTGATCGTAGGGGCATTTATCCCAGGCCTGCAAGGTCTGATGGGCTACGTGGCCGGTATTGCTTCCATGAACTACCAGCGGTTTTTGATGGCTATTTTTGTGGGTAAACTGGTTTGGATCGGCGGGTTGGTATATCTCGGAACCGTGGTGGGAAATCATGTGGAAGTAATTGACCGGTACATAAAACAGATTGGCGTGGTAGTATTGGCGGCAGTGTTAATACTGGGAATCTGGTACGTGCGCCGGCACCGGCGGCACCGGGAGAAAACGAATTGAAGATAAACCAAACAACGTTAGATAACGGTCTGCGGATCATCACGGCCAGCCTGGCGGACGCCCGCAGTGTCACGGTCAACATTGTGGTGGGTACGGGTTCGAGGTTTGAAGACTACAAGAAAAATGGCGGCGTGTCGCACTTCTTGGAGCATTTGCTGTTTAAGGGTTCCAAAAAATATCCGAATGCGCAGGCGATTGCTGAGGCGGTAGATGCGGTCGGCGGATACAACAACGCCTACACTACCGAAGATGTGACGGCGTTTTACATCAAGGTGCCGGCCCGCCATGGTGAGCTGGCGCTCGATATTTTGAGTGACATGGTGGCGAACCCGCTGCTGGACGCAGAAGAAATCGACCGCGAGCGCGGCGTGATTATCGAAGAAATGAACGTGTTTCGCGATGACCCGTCGCGGTTTATCGGCACGATGGTGCCTGGGCTGCTATATCCGGACAACCCGCTTGGGTGCGACGTGATTGGTTCGGAAGAAGTGATCAATAAGATTACACGTGATGAAATCGCAGAGTATCTGCGGCATCAATACCGCCCAAATAACCTGGTGGTGGCGGTGGCGGGAGCAGTGGACCACGAGGCGGTGGTAAAGCAGATGCAGGCGAGCCTGGGGGCGCTCGAGCAGGGGACGCTGGCGCCGCTCGTGCCGGTGACGGGTAGCATTGCGCACACGCTTGCGACTATCCATACCAAGCCGACGGCTCAGGCACATTTCATGGTGGCCTCACGTGGCTACGCCTACGACGACGCCGATGAGCCGGCCGCGCGGCTGGTGGCGGCGATTTTGGGCCGCGGCATGAGCTCACGGCTATTTACGAACGTGCGTGAGCGCCAAGGCTTGGCTTATACGGTGTTTGCCGAGGTGAACCCGTTTGTTGATACTGGGCTGTTTGAGGCTTACGCCGGGGTGAACCTCGACAAAATCCCGCAGGCGCTTGATTCGGTGCTCCATGAGCTCGAGCAGATCCGGCTGCAGGCGGCGCCGGCGGCCGAGCTTGATAAGGCCAAACAGCAACTGATCGCGGCGCTCGAGATGAGCCTGGAGAGTAACGGTAGTATCGCTGACCGTCTTGGTGGCCAGCTGGTTCTCTTGGGCAAGGTGAAGTCGGTGGACGAAACCATTGCCGAAATTGAAGCAGTGACGGCGCCGGACGTACAACGGGTGGCTAAGGCTATGCTTGCACCGGAGGCCCTGCGGTTTGCTATTATTGCGCCGGAGCCCGAAGCGGTGGCCAAGCATTTCGAAGATTATGTAACAAATCATAAGGAGAAATAATGGACGGACAAGAACGTACCCTCATTGTCGTAAAACCTGATGGCGTGCAGCGGGCCCTGGTGGGCCGCGTACTGCAGCGGTTTGAAGAAGTAGGTCTCAAGATCGTGGGCATGAAGATGCTCTGGATCGACGCCGATTTTGCCAAGAAGCACTATTTTGACCTGGCTGAGCGTCGGGGCGAGCACGTGTTGCGCAACATGGTCGACCTGATGACCGAAGGGCCGGTAGTGGCCGCAGTACTCGAGGGCGTAGAGGCTGTAGAAAACGTGCGCCGGCTCGTGGGCTCCACGGAGCCGAAGAGTGCGGCTCCCGGTACCATCCGCGGCGACTTTGCGCACCATAGCTTCGTTTACACCGACGAGAAGGGCAAGGGGATCCGCAACCTCATCCACGCCTCGGGCAATGTTGAAGAGGCCAAGCAGGAAATAGCCTTGTGGTTTAAGCCGGAAGAAATTCACGACTACCAGACCGACCAACAAAAGCACCACAGTTTCTAGAGAATAAGAGCTTCCTAATGACGAGAATTCTGCTGCGGAACTTGCTTCGCTCAAACAGTCCTCGCATTCATTTTCGCCATTAGTCCGTTTCAATGCGCCTGTAACTAAAAAACGGCCACCAGTGGATGGTCGTTTTTTATTGGTGCCCCGGGTAGGAATCGAACCTACGACGCCCTCCTTAGGACGGAGGCGCTCTATCCGCTGAGCTACCGGGGCAAGCGAAGGAATTATACCAGAAGCGGGTGCTACAATCTAAGCATGAGCAAAAAGTCGGCGCCGCCACCTCCCTCCAAAACCGAGCAGCAATTTCCAGGCCAGCATTCCGGTGAGGAAGTGAGGTTGGTGTTCCGGCAGCACCCGGTGGTGATGCGCAAGGCGCTCGTGTACGGCCTGCTGGTGATTCTGGTGGCGGTGGTGCCGCTGGACTTCCCGCAGGTATACAGCGTGGATTGGCTGAGCAGCCTGGCCTTTAAGATTATGATTGCGGCGCTCGTGGTGGTGTTTGCTGCTTGGTTTTACCGGTGGGTGGGATGGTATTACACACTCTACATTGTGACGACGGAACGGATTCTGGCGATTCAACAAAAGGGCTTCTTTAACCGCAAGGTGGATGAATGGCAGCTGGATGGTATATCGAACGTGAATTATCATATTAATGGCTTCCAGGCGGTAATATTTGGATTTGGGGATATTACGGCGCGGACCTACATTGGCGACCTTGAAATGCATTTAATTCATCACCCGGCCGAGATTCATAGCCAGATTGTGCAGGCGGTGCGGGCAGCCGGCGGGGGCGCTGGTATGGCTGGTGGCTCGACACAGCAGATGAACTAAGCTAGCATTATATCCATATAATCACTGTGCCCGAGAGTGTGCGGGCATGGATACGAGGAGTTGGTGTTGGCAGCGAAAGACGACAAGATCGAAGACGAGTCCAAACCGGTAGAACCGGTCAAGAAAAAGGCTAAAGCCGAGGACAAGCCCGAAACGAAGACTAAGGCAAAAGCTGAGATGAAGGACGAAGCTCCCGAGAAGAAGCCGGCGAAGGCCGAAGTGAGCGCGGCTCCTAAGGGCGATGACGAGCTTCCGGAAGGCACGATGGCGATGGCCCCGGTGTCGTCGCGCGATATGCGCTCGCTGCTGATTAAGGTGGCGGCCATAGTGGTGGCAGTGCTGGCAGTGGTGATCATCGTGTTTGGCGTGCTGGTGTACGGCTACAAGAGCGACAATACGGCCGTGAACGCGGTGGCGTCG
>DATAMV010000201.1:0-2067 GCA_036266515.1 Candidatus Saccharimonadia bacterium | reverse complement strand
CAAAGAATTCAGGGTGACGAAACAGGCTGGCCATGCCGGACAGGTAAAGGTTTGAGCCGATGGTACCGAGGCCGAGGTTTGAAGTGACTCGCGCCAAGCTCTCAACCGCGTTCTTGATGGCACGTTCAGCCTCGCCGGCGGCATTAATTTGCCGGGCCAATGCCTGCTCGTGGCGCGTGTCGTGCTGTGGCTCTTCGAGCGCGTTGACGTAGGCGCGGTAGCCCTTGTCCGTAGGAACGCGGCCGGCCGAAATGTGCGGCTGCATGATGTAGCCGAAGCTTTCTAGTGCTGCCATTTCCGCGCGGATAGTGGCGCTTGAGGTTTCAAATTGTTCACATAGCGCGGCCGACCCCACAGGCTCAGCGGTCTTGGCGTAGGTTTCGACGATGGCGTAGAGAATCAGTTCCTGACGCGGACTCATGTTATTACTCTACCGGCTTTAGCACTCATGCGTCAAGAGTGCCAGATAGATTCCAGATGGTTTGGTGAGAATGTGGAAATTTAAACGGCTCTGAGAAAACATTCGTAACTTCGCCCAAAGGATTAGCGGCTGCCGTAACTCAGACTTGCTACAGTAATGGAGGAATTATGATGCTTTACACAATAATGGTAGTGCTGGTGGTGTTGTGGCTGCTGGGTTTGATTGGGCATATCGGGGGCGCGTTTATCCACTTCTTGTTAGTGGCAGCGCTGATCGTGTTTATCTACAACATGATTACCGGACGCAAAACCAACGTCTAGCTCTTGGGTTTGCCGGCCTTGAGGGCGTCGATGATGGCCTTTGCGTCATTGCGGGCGGCTGCCAAGTCAGATCTGGCAGCCGTCAGGCTTTGGCGGTATTGGGTCAGAACCGTATGATCGGCGTTGTAATCGGTCGGCTGCAGGGCCAAAAGCTTGGCCTCTAGGCCGTCGGTGGCAGCGTGAGCGGCGGCGAGCTGGGCCGCCATTTCATCCAGCTTGGCGCGGTCGGCACTTACGCCGGCAGCGGGGTTGGCGTCTTCAGCTCCCACTGGGGTGAGCAGCTTATCGTGAAGCTTTTGGAGCGCACTCTCGAGCGCCATAACGTGGTCGAGCGCAGCTGCGAGCCGGGCCTTTGGCAGCATGAGCGCATACACGCGGTAATCGCTCACAATGCTTTGGACATCAGTGCGGGCTGTTGTCAGATCGGTGTCGGCGGCTAGCTTGGTTTTGAGAGCAGTGAGCGAGGCGGTTTCGGCGGTGATCTGAGCTGTCAGCGCAGCTTTGTCTTCGACCGACAGCTTGGTGGTCGCTGTTACGGCGACTTGCGCACTGCTGAGCGCCGTGAGCCGGCGCGTAATTTCAGCGGTGCCACGGGTTTGGAGGTTTGCCAGATGCTGGGCTTGGCTGATTGACGGGCTAGGGCTGGATACGGCGCTGACGGCTGCGAGCGGGAGGGCCGACACGAGGGTAGCGCCGATCATAGCGCGGGTGAGTCTGGTGCGTTTCATTCGCTTAAGTCCCCTTGTTTATCGCCCAGGGCGGTATCCGCGCCAGACAGGCTAGTTCCCAGGCTGGTGGCGTCCTGGTCAATTTTGCTCAGATCGGAATCCAGTTCCGCATTTGAACCGGGGGCCGGCGAGGCCGTCGGCGTGGGCGTAGGAGAGGCCGCGGGCTTCATGAAAGACGGTACGCCGTTGAAGTACACGTACGCCGCCGCACCCGCGATCAAAATCACCACAATGAGGAGCGTGGTGACGGCTCCGCCTTTGCGCTTGGGCGGCTCGGGTGGCGGAGGCGGCGGGCCACCTCCAGAAACAAATGGTTCGACCGTCGCGGATGGCGGCGGCATATGGGGCTCATTGGCTGGGGGTGGGGTCTCATCAGCGGCAGAAGTAACCGGGAGAGTCTCAGGCATAAATTCGGCCTTTGCTTAAAAATAAGTGCAATCTATTTATACCACTTATGGTCAGGCCATATACGATGCGCCAAATGGATTAGCACGTATACTAATCAAAGAAGGAGGACGATATGGAAACAGCTCAAGATTTTAGTTTGCCAGATCAGACTGGTACGGTGCGTAAGCTGGCAGACTTTGCTGGCAAATGG
>DATAMV010000200.1:0-5685 GCA_036266515.1 Candidatus Saccharimonadia bacterium | reverse complement strand
GGCCGCGGTCTGCCCCAGGGGGCGCGACTCACGAGGCTGGAGGGCCCCGGGGTCGGTGGGCTCAGTGGGCTCAGCGGGCGTACGTCGGTTGGACATACTCGAACTCCTCGAACTCGACAGGCCGGTCTTAGGTGCAACCGGTTCCGCATACCATAACCGAAATTCTAATTTTAGTCAATAACAGCCACTTGTCAAAAATAGTAAACAAAATTGCCCCTCAAATGGCGCTTGGCAATGCGAATTTGTAAAAATGTCTAATTGTTCTGGCATTTCGACAAGCCTACTATGAATACACAATTAAGAGGTGAGGTGTCTTTATGAACGGGCGTTCATTATTAATCGCTCGGTCGGTGGCCGTAATCGGCGGTACGGCAGCATTGGTGGTCGGTGCGACCTTTGCTGCGTCGGTTGGCACGGTGTCGCTGACTGGAAACACGTTCGCGGCCAGCCAGGGCCTGCAAATTTCTAATGGCGGCGTCTATGGCGACACCGCGACCGGCTTCGACTTTGGCACAGCCCCAATCGGGAGCACCGGATCAGCCAAGCAAAACTTCTTCTTGAAAGACATTTCCGGTGCGGCTAGCCCCCTGGCTATTTCGGTTGCGGGGGCCAACTGTGGTGGATTTGCCGGCCTCAACAAGGACAAAGTTCATGTCAACATTGAAAAAGATGGCGGCACGATTGTCGACAGCCCTTCGTTGACCGATCTGTGTGGGGGCAGCGGCGCCACTCTGGACACAACTAACTCTCCTGAGCTAGCCGGGGTCGGCACTAAGTACAATGTCTGGATCACACTGGACGCAGGTGCCATTACCGGGGCTACCAACCCGGCCTCAGACGGTTTCGACCTCAACTTCACGGGCACCGAGAGCTAAAATAAACCCCTAGAAAGGCACTCGGCATGAGGATAGCCGGCAGATTGCTAAAATGGCTCGGGATTGGTCTGTACGCAGTATGCGCCGTACTGATCGTGATGTTCCTGACGCCCATTGGAGGCTGGAAAGCACTGAATGTGCTGACCGGCAGCATGAAGCCGGCTATCCAGCCGGGGGCCCTAGTGCTCGTCCGTCACGTTCCGCTGCGCGACATCCACCCCGGCGACGTCGTGACCTATCTGAATCCGCACAATTTCAATCAGACCATCACGCACCGGGTGGTGAAGATCGAAAATGTAAAAGGTGTGCCCACGTTTACCGTTAAAGGTGACGCAAATGCCGTCCCAGACAAGCCGTTTCCCGGCGGGCTCGTGGTGGGCCGGGTGGCGGCCGTCATCCCGGCACTGGGCGGGGCCATCAATATACTGCGCAACCCCTTTGTCTTGGCATCTTTCGTAATTATTCCCGGCCTCTTCATTATTTGGGCCGAAATGCGAACCCTTAAGCGGCTGCTCCGCAAGCCGGCCGCCCCGCCCCGTCCCGCTCCTGCCTTGGCCCAAGCCGCACCGCCCCCGGTCCAGAGGCCGGCGGCCCGGCGCAGCCTTGACGGCGTCAACCGGGTGGCGCTGGTCCCGCTTGTGGTGGGGGTACTCATTATTATGACGGCCGGGACCTTCGCCGCGGCTGTTGGGACTGTGGGGCTGACTCACAACACGTTCGCGATCGTGGCCTCGCCCACTCCGACGCCCACCCCAAACCCCACACCTTGCGGCAACGTCAGCATTTCACACACCGGCCCGGGCTCCACCAACATCGTTACCTGTACCAATAACACGAGCACCACCATTATTAACGGCACCAGCGTCACCGTTACGAACACGAGCAACCAGTCATCGGCGAGCGGAAACGTCACGAGCACCGGAAATAACACGAGCGGCTCAGCGACCAGCGGCAACGCCACGAATTCCAACAGTACCGGCACGACCGTTACCACAACCATCCCCTAAATATGGGGGAGTAGAATAGAGGAGAGGGAGCATTCTATGAAAACTCGAATTTTTATCATCGCGGGCATATTACTAACCGGGGCCGCCGCATTGGCCACCCAGGCCCAGCCCGCTTCGGTACCGCAGAACCGCCAGGCGCTGGATCTGTCGCTGCAGATACTAGACGGCGACTTTACGCTGACCACCGACCAGCTGGCCGATCCCATCACCACGCCCACACCCACACCGACCACTGAGCCAACACCGGCCGGCACCGCTTCGCCGACGCCGTGCCCGAGCACCATTCACATTTCCAATACTGGCGCAAACTCCACTACCACCATTACCAGCAGCTCCGGCAGTTCATCGAGCTCCACAAGTCACACCAGTATTAACGTCAACTCGAGCACCCACCAGACTTCAACGACCGGCAACGTGACCATCGACGGCAACACTTCAAGCAGTGGCGGCACCGCCGGCAGTGTATCAAATTCCAATACCACCACTATTTCCATAAGCGCGCCATAAGTGCGTTTTAACCATGCCGCGCCGTCCAATTGACACGCCTCCAGGTATCGCCGATACTAGCTCGGGGCGGCTAGCGAAGTCTGCCATTTTAACGTCATAATATAAGGGGTATCGTTTAAGCATCATGCGTGTTTCCTCGCTCAAGCACACCAAAATCGTGGCCACCATCGGCCCAGCTTCCAGCTCACCTGAGGTTCTCGAAAACCTGATGCTGGCGGGGGTTAACGCATTCCGTTTGAATTTATCCCATGGCACCCATGAGCAACACGGACAGGTCGTAAAGACCGCCCGCGCGCTCAGCGCCAAACACAAGCGGCCGATCGCCGTCATCGGCGACCTGCAGGGGCCCAAGATTCGCGTCGGCACGCTGCCGGCGGACGGCCTGCCATTTGTGCGCGATAACCTCGTGCGTTTCCAATTCGGCGCCGACTACGACCGCACCGGCATTATTCCGGTGCAGCACGACGTATCCAAATATCTGAAGAAGGGCGAGCGCATCTTCTTGCGCGACGGCACCATCCAGGTGGAGGTCCAGAAGGTCGAAAAAAGCCTTATTACAGCCAAAATCATGAACCCCGGGCTGCTCTATTCCAATCAGGGCATGAACCTGCCCGATTCGGACATGGGCGGTGATATTCTCACTCCCAAAGATATTGCCGACATCGAATTTTGTGTGCAGGCTCAGACCGACTACATCGCGCTGTCGTTCGTGCAGACCGCAAATGACATCCTAGACCTCAAAGAGCGCTTGAAGAAGCTAAAGTCTGACGTGCGCGTGATCGCCAAGATTGAAACCGCCGCGGCCGTCGAAAACCTCGAAGAGATCGTGGTGGCCACCGACGCGCTGATGGTGGCCCGCGGCGACTTGGCCGTGGAAACCAAGCCCGAAGCCGTGCCGGCCGTCCAGCGCCGCATGATCGAACTGGCCAAGTACCACCGCAAGACCATCATCGTGGCCACGCAAATGCTTGAAAGCATGATCCAATCGCCCCAACCGACCCGTGCCGAAGTCTCCGACGTCGCCACGGCTGTGCTTGAAGGCACCGACGCCGTGATGCTCTCAGGCGAAACCGCCACTGGGCTCTTCCCAGTCGAAACCGTGCAAATGATGAAACGCATTATTATGTCGGCCGAACACGAGGAGCGGTTCGTGAGCTCGTACGCACCAGGTCTGATCGACGTGCAGGAGCCGGCCAACGCCATTTCCGCCGCCGCCGTGTTGCTAGCAGGGCAGCTGCCGGCCAAGGCCATCATCGCCGAAACCAGCTCCGGTCAAACCGCCCGCAATATTTCTTCTCTGCGGCCGGACGCGCCCATTATTATCGTCACCGACCACGAGCGCGTGTACCACCAAATGGCCATCGTCTGGGGCGGCAAGGCGTTCTTGGCCGACAGCATGGACCATGCCGCCGACCACGTGGTGCGGGAACTCAAGACTTTGGGCATGGTCGCCAAGGGCGACGCGCTCGTGCACGCCTCCGGCAACCAGCCGGGTCTCATTGGCGGGACCAACAAGATCGCAATTAAGGTCGTGGATTAACGGAAAGTTTAGGAGACCAGCGCGTGAACAAGAAAACCATCAAAGATATCGACGTACAGGGCAAAACCATTTTTGCCCGCCTCGACTGGAACGTGCCGGTGGAAAACGGCAAAGTCGTCGATGCTTTCCGCATTGAGGCCACCCGGCCCACCCTCGAGTACCTCTGGGACAAAGACTGCAAGATCGTGATCGCAAGCCACCTCGGCCGGCCCGACGGCACCCCCAAACCCGAATTCAGCCTGGAGCCGGTGGCCAAAAAAGCGAGCGAAGTCCTCGGCCGCGAGGTGAAGTTCGTGGATGATTGCGTCGGCCCCAAGGTTCAAGAAGCCATCGCGGCCCTCAAAGCCGGCGAAATGCTGTGCCTGGAAAATGTCCGCTTCCACGCCGAAGAAGAAAAGAATGACCCGGATTTTGCCAAGGAGCTGGCCAAAGGTTCGGACATTTTCGTATACGACGCCTTTGCCTCGTACCGCCCGCACGCTTCCACCGAAGGCATCACCAAGGTGCTCCCGGCCGTCGCCGGCTTACTGGTGGAAAAAGAGGTGGACTTCATTATGAACGCAGTTGAGCACCCCAACCGCCCGCTCGTGGCCGTCACTGGCGGCGCCAAGGTGTCCACCAAACTCGACATTCTCACGAACCTCATCCCCAAGGTGGACGCCATGCTACTCACTGGGCCGATTGCCAACACCTTTGCCTTTGTACAGGGCCAAAAGATCGGCAAAAGTGTGGCCGAACGCGACGCTGCCGACAGCGTGAAGAAGCTGCTCGCCATTGCCGAAAAAGAAAACACCGAGATGATTCTGCCCGAGCGGGTTATGGTGTCAAAGAGCCTCGAAAAACCCGACCACCTGCGCGAAGTGAGTATGTCCGAGGTGGCCGACGACGACTACATCGTAGACGCCGCGCCCAGCTACGCCGACAAACTCAAGAGTGCCATCTACGACTTCCTCGACTTCGACGGCAAATCCACCATTATCTGGAACGGCCCGCTCGGTATCACCGAAATCCCCGAATTCCGCGCCGGTTCCAAAGCTATGGCCCAGGCCATTATCGAAACCAATGCCACCAGCATCATCGGCGGCGGCGACACCGCCAGCTTCGTCAATGAGGAGCATCTGGAAGACAAGTTCACGTGGGTATCCACCGGCGGCGGCGCCAGCCTCGAGCTCATGGGCGGCAAAGGGTTGCCCTGCGTGGACGCGCTAGAAAATAAGTAGGTAACGAGCAAGGACGTATAATTACGCTATGAAACGACTGATTGCCGGCAACTGGAAAATGAACCTCAACCCTGGTGAGGCCAGCATTTTCCTAAAGCATCTCGAAGACAACATCAAGACCAGCGACAACACCGAGGTGGTGCTGTGCGTGCCCTCAATTGATATTTACCCCTTATCGCGCGACATTGACCGCAAGAAATTCAAGCTCGGCGCCCAAAACGTCCACTTCCTAGATAATGGCCCCGTCACCGGCGAAATCTCAGCCGCCATGGTCAAAGATCTGGTGCAGTACGTGCTCGTAGGCCACTCCGAGCGCCGCGCCATGGGCGAAGACGATAAACTCATCGCCAAGAAACTGGCCGCCGTGGTCCGCAACGGCCTCACGCCCATCCTGTGCGTCGGCGAAAACCTCCACGACCGCCAGCACAACCTGTCCGAAAAGGTGGTCGTGGACCAGCTCACGGCTGACCTCGCTGACCTCACCGCCGAAGAAGTTGCCGGCATTGTGATCGCCTACGAACCCGTGTGGGCCATCA
>DATAMV010000199.1:0-14519 GCA_036266515.1 Candidatus Saccharimonadia bacterium | reverse complement strand
TCACCGGCTCAAATGTCACCACCGGCGCACCAGGCACCATTAAATGTATTAAAGAAACCTACACCGATACTTCCGGCGGGAGCACCGTGCCAACGGGTATGACCACCACGGGTGGCGGCGTAACGTTTGACACCGCCGGCTCCAACTATATGCCGACCCCCGGCGCTTGGACGTTTACGCACACCGTCAACGGCACCATCACTCTCACCGACGCCGCAGGAGAAATCCCGGCCTCGGCCGCGGCGCGCAAAATCAGTATCAACGGCATCACCAACTCGTCTGTCGCCGACACTAAATTTTTCCTGCACTTCCAAACCTTCAACAACACCGATTGTGCCACCAGCCCAGTCGATAGCGTCACGGTGCTGTTTATTCTCACTAACGGCTCCACGCTTTCATTGACTGTCGACCAGACGCTGAGCTTCAGCGTGAATGCGGTCGGCGCGGGCCAAAACTGCAACGGCGCCACCAGCACCGCCGCCTCCACCGCCACCACCATCCCATTTGGCACCGTCACCACTGCGGCCAACTCGGTGGTCTGCCAGGATCTTTCGGCGGCCACCAATGCCACCAATGGCTACACGATTTATGCCCGCTACACAGCCAAGCCCACCAACGCCCTCGCCCAAACCATTGCTGACTGGACCGGCACCAACGCCGCTCCTACCGCTTTCCCGGCGGCCGGCACCGAAGCCTACGGCTACACCACCAACGACTTCACCCTGGGCACCGGCACCGCCGGCCGCTTCAACTCTAACCTGTGGGCGGCCATGACCACGGGCAACACCGAAGTCGCATATGAGGCCGCCGGCGTTACCACCACGACCTACCGCATCGGTCACCAAGTGGGGGTGAGTCTCACGACTCGGCCGGGCACTTACACCACAACCGTCATTTATACCTGCACGCCCATTTACTAGCCCAATCTAAAACCAGACTTTACAAGCTTAAGCTTTATCGCTACGCTACATATAACTCTTATGGAGTATGTGTGTGGAGCGCCTTATACGCGCCGCCGAAGCCTTGGGCATTAAACCCGTAAGCGCTTCAGGTCGGGCAGTTCGTTACATTGTTGTTTGGGTAATGTGGATAACGTTATCGCTCGTACCCGCCGGCATCCTCAACGCCGCCGGGAGCTTAGACCACGTCTCGGTTGCCCTGAGTGATCCGCGGCCAAATGCCGCCTCCACGAGTGTTAGTTACACGTTTACTGCTTCCGGCGTCGACGGTGGAACGGCCGTTAAGTGTGTAAAAGTGGTCTGGTCCACTACCTCTTCCGGCACCCAAGCGCCCACCGGGTTTAGTGGCGCATCGGGCTCAGTGGACGCTTCATCATCGACGATTATCAACAGCTCTGCCACCGGCTGGAGCCTGGCCAAATCCGACGGCACCAGCTCAAGCGGCCAGAACAACATTTACAAGTACACCAATTCCACCGGCGTCACTCCCGGCACCACCTCGGGCGCCACCTTTGTGATCACCGGCATCACCAACCCCACGACTTCAAACAGCACGTACTTCTTCTCATTTAATACCTACGGCAATACCGACTGCGCCACCAGCCCGATCGACAATACCCAACCCGAGTTCATTATTACCGACGGCTCGACTCTCTCACTGACCGTCGATCCCACGCTGGCGTTCTCGATCAATTCCATTGGCTCCGGCCAGGGCTGCGATGGCACCACGACCACTGCCGGTTCTACTGCCACCACCATTCCGTTCGGCAACGTCACGCCGGCCTCAAACGCGGTGGTTTGCCAAGACCTGCAGGCGGCCACGAATGCCTCGAACGGCTATACGATTTACCTGCGTTACACCGGCGCGCCCTCGAATGGGCTCAATCAAATTGCCGACGCCAGCGGCTCCAATGCCTCGCCCGCCGCCTTCAGCGCCGCCGGCACCGAAGCCTACGGCTACACCACCGACGACGCCACACTCGGCACCGGCACCGCCAACCGCTTCACGAGCCCGAGCCAGGCCTGGGCGGCAGCCACCACCTCCAATGCGGAGATCGGCTACGAAGCCGGACCGGTCACCAACACGCACTACAAAATCGGCCACCAAGTCGGCGTTTCCACAATCACCAATCCTGGCACATACACCACAACCATCATTTACACCTGCACCCCAATTTATTAACAGCCTTGAGTCAAAATTGATTGACACCGAAATTTATAACGGTTAAGCTTTAAAAGAATTCATTAAAAACAAGTCGTGGAGAATACTGTGACCCGCATCACGAGAGCGGCTGAGGCGTTAGGGATGCCGAAGCTCAAAACTGTTCGCGAGCAGCTAGCCAAAATAGCAGCCCTGCTCATCACCCTAAGCTCCCTGTTCCTGAATGTTCAGACCGCGTCTGCCAACACCTTAGCGCAAGCCAAGGTAGCTTTAAGCGACCCACGCCCGAGCGTACCGTCGAACTATACGTTCACCGGCGGCCAAACGGGTGGCTTAGTGTCGTCCACACTTATTAAGTGTGTGATGGTCACGATTTCCACAGCCACCGGCGGCACCGTCGCTCCGACTGGCTTCACCGGCAACACCATGACTGTAAATGCTGCCGCTTCCACGCTTATCAACAGCTCGGCCACGGGTTGGTCGCTAGTGCTTTCCGATGGCGCGGGTTCGGCGGGTGGTGCCAAAAACGTTGCTAAATACACGAACAGCACCGGCGTCACGCCCTCCACTACATCCGGTGCCACCTTCGAACTTGATGCCGGCGGTTCGAGTACCAACTCGTCTGTGGCCGACACCAAGTACTGGTTTACGCTCCAGACCTTCGGTAACACCGACTGTGCCACCAGCCCGGTAGACAACGCCGCGCCGCTATTCATCAACACCAACGGCTCCACGCTCTCGCTGACCGTCGACCAAACTCTCACCTTCACGGTCAACGCCGTGGGCGCCAGCCAAAGCTGCGACGGCACCACCACGACCCAGGCCTCCACCGCCACGACGATTCCCTTCGGCACCGTGACCTCCGCCTCCGACGGCGTGGTCTGCCAGGACCTCACTGCCTCGACCAACGCCACGAACGGCTACACCATCTATGCCCGCTATACCGCCGCGCCGACCAACGCCCTTGCCCAAACCATTGCTGACTGGACCGGCACCAACGCCGCTCCTACCGCTTTCCCGGCGGCCGGCACCGAAGCCTACGGCTACACCACCAACGATGCCACACTCGGCACGGGTACTGCCAACCGCTTCACGAGCCCGAGCCAGGGTTGGGCCAAGATGACGACGTCAAACAATGAAGTCGCGTACGAGGCCGCCGGTGTCACGAGCACCACCTACCGCATCGGTCACCAGGTAGGCGTGTCGCTCACCACACACCCGGGTACTTACACCACGACAGTTATCTACACTTGCACCCCTGTCTTCTAGGGTTGTAAGCTGTAACACATGATCAAGGCTACTTCCGTAACGATCCGTCAGGCCACTCGCGCAAGCATAGCTGCCGTGTGCCTGGCGGTTTCTGTGTGGGCGCCCATGGCAAACGCGGCCACGGCTCAGAGTTTTCAAATTTCTCCGCCTACGTCCAATTACTCGGCTAATCCAGGCGCCACCGTGCGCGGTGTCGTTAAGGTCACAAACCTCACCGACCAGCCGATTAGCCTCGCCGTAGACAAACAAAACTTCGCGGCCAAAGGCGAAGAGGGCGAGGTGGAACTGATCGATAACGCCGACCCGCTGTATTCGCTCGCTCCCTGGTTTAATGTGCTGCAGCCCAACGTCGATGTGGCGGCCCGCGCCACCAAAGAGGTTCCCTATAGCATTTCAATCCCGGCCAATGCTGAACCCGGCGGTCGCTACGGCGCTTTGGTTTTCCACACCATTGCGGCGCGCCTGCCTGTCGGCCAGTCCGGTGCCGCGGTCGAACAAGACATTGTCGCGCTGATTTTCGTACGCATCAACGGCGCGGCGAACGAGCAGCTCAATGTTACCAGCTTCCAAACCGGCACCCGCGTGAATGCCGACACCTTTAACGTCAAAGACTTCTTCGAGTATGGGCCGGTCGACTTCCTCGCCCGCATCAAAAACACCGGTACTGTGCACGAGAAAGCCACCGGCACCATCACCATCAAAAATATGCTGGGCATTCAAATCGCTAAGTTCCCGCTCGATGAACACTTTGTGATTCCCGGTTCCATCCGCCGGCTGCACAACAGCTGGCCGACTGGTACGCACAAGCCGGTGCTGTTTGGCCATTACACGGCCACCATGACGGCAAACTACGCCGGCGGTAAAACCATTACGGCTACCACTTCATTCACAGTGCTGCCATGGAAGATTCTGGTGGCCGTCTTCATCATCTTGGTCCTGATCTTCCTGATCGTCTGGCGCGGCCGCAAGCGTCTGAGTCGCGCCGCCAGGATTCTGGCCGGCAGGGAGTAGCCCATGCGACTCTACCTGTCGTCGTATCGCCTCGGCAACCAGCCGCAGGAGCTGACGAAACTATTGCGCGGCGGCCGGCGCGCCGCTGTGATCGCCAATGCTGCCGATGCCTACCCGGCCGACAAGCGCCCAGAGGCAGTCCAGCACAACCTGGACGAACTCGCCGGCCTGGGCCTTGAGCCGACCGAAGTCGACCTGCGCGACTATTTCGGCAAAACACAGGCACTCGAGGCTAAGTTGCGCGAATTCGACCTGATCTACGTACGCGGTGGCAATTGTTTTGTGCTGCGCCGGGCCTTCAAATACAGCGGCGCCGACGAGGTGATCGCCCGCTTACTCAAGGAAGATGCGGTCGTGTACGCCGGCTACAGCGCCGGCATCGACCAACTCTGTCTGTCGCTGCGAGGCGCGGATCTCGTGGACGATCCACACAATGTGCCGGCCGGCTACCAGACTGAAATTATTTGGGACGGTATGGGGGTCGTGCCGTACGCCATCGCCCCGCACTACCGCTCCGACCACCCCGAGTCGGCAGATATCGAAAAATCGGTTGAGTATTTGATTGACCACCACATCCCATTTATCGCCCTGCGCGACGGCCAAGCGATTGTGCGCGAGGGCGACCGCGAAAGCGTCGTTGGTTAAATAAAGACCTCGGCGGCTTCTGGGTAGCTGTTATAGCCTTTCAGGCGCATGCTGGCGCAGTATGCGCCCGTGTCCTCAATCACGAGCAGATCACCGATAGCGGCTTTGGCCAGCCGGCGCGCTTCAATCGTCTGAGGGTCGTGCAGGGCGGTGGTCAGCACATCGCTGCTTTCGCAGTTGTGGCCCACTACCACGTAATCCTCTTCGCCCTCACCACTACCAATCACCCGCATTGCGTGCTGTGCACCGTGCAGGGCCGGCCGCAGAAAATCATTCATACCGGTATTGGTGCGCAGGAACGTAAAACCGTTCGAGCCGGTATCGACGATATCTACGATTTTGGCAATGAGGCACCCGGAATGGGCCACCAGCCATGTCCCAGGCTCAATTTCTGCATTCAATCTGCGCCCAGTTTTTTGTTCAAAAGCACCGAGTTTCGCATTCAGAACGTCCACGATCTCAACCATATCGGTTTCAGGCTCATTACCAAACCGGTGGACTTTAAATCCGCCGCCAATATCGACCGTTACCACCTGCGGCATCCGCTCGGCCACGGCCAGGGCCGCGTCAATGACTTTGCCCCACCCGGCTGGGTCCGAGCCGGTTCCGGCGTGGGTGTGCAAGCGGTCGATGATGATGTGGTGGCGGTCCGCAAACGAAAGCGCTTCGTCGACATATTCATGCCACAGTCCAAAGCTGGCCGCCATGCCGGTGGTGGTCGTGCCGTTGCTGTAGCCAGAACCGGCCGCTGCGTTCACGCGTAGGGCGACGCGACCGCCGTGCCCAGCCGTGCCCGCGAACAATTTCAGCTGGTGCATTGAGGTTGCCACATATTTCACGCCTGCCTCAAGAAGCTCGGATAGATTGTGGGCCGGCTGCTGGCTCGACAGGCTAATGGCCGCACCCGGCACGCCCTGCTTCAGCAAGGCCGCGGCTTCATAACTTGAACTGGCGTCAAACGCCAAGCCCGCTTCGTGGAAGATACCGATGATGGTGGGGTGGGGGTTGGCTTTCACGGCGTAGCGGACCGTAAGCCCAAACGGAGCCGGCAGCGCCTGCAACAGCCGGGCCCGGTCTTCAAGCCCCGTCCGGCTGTAGGCGTACACCGGCCCATCGAATTTGGCCGCCAGGTCCTGTATGGCCTCAACCGGCAATAGGCCCGGGCTTAGAACGGCGGAGGCAGGGGAGTCGAAATCATATTGCATAGGTCCATGGTATAGATGGACGGGCGCCGAGTAAAATATATAATCAAGCTAATGCTTAAAAAACTCAGTCATGTCTGGTTGATTGGAATGGTCGCACTGGCGCTTACGCCGGTCGCGGCTGCCGCCAACTTGCTCCAAAGCTCGCACTTCCGGCTCGACCCAAACGTGGCCGACACTTTCGGCGGCAGCTCGAGCTCAAACTCCTACGGCCTCACCGACGCCGGCGGTGAAGCGGTCGTAAGCGCCGGCGCCAGCCAAAGCTACAAATTGACCCAAGGTTACGTGAGCCAGCTTGAGCACTCGATCCAGTTGGTGGTACTGCCAAACGGTACATACGCCTACTGGCCTCTCGACACCGGCACCGGCACCGCGGCCTATGATCTGAGCATGAATGCCGACGATGCCACGCTAGTGGGAGCACCGGCTTGGACAAGCGGCATGATTGGCCAGGCTGTGCTACTCAATGGGTCCACTCAGTATCTATCTACCGCCAACCAAATCGCCGGCCCGTCAGCCTTTACGGCGGAAGTCTGGTTTAGTTCCACCTCAAGCAGTGGGGGAGAGCTGATGGGCTTTGGTGATGCCCAGACCGGCTCAAGCACCAACCTCGACCGCGTACTCTATCTCACGAGTGCCGGGAAAATTGTATTTGGCACCAAGCCGAGCGCCTTCAAAACCGTCACCACGAGTGCCTCCTACAATGACGGGTCGTGGCACCACGTCGTGGCCAGCCTCGGCAGCCGCGGCCTGCTCTTGTATGTGGATGGCATTCGCCAGGGGACCGACACCACAACCACCACGGCCGCGAGCTTTAACGGCTACTGGCGGCTTGGCGCGGATAATTTGGCGGCCTGGCCCACGGCCCCGGCCAGCAACTTTCTGGCCGGCACGGTCGACGAAGCCCGCGTGTTCTCGCGCCAGCTCACCGATGCCGAGGTCGGCAATGATTATGTGGCCGGCGCCAATGCGCTTAAAGGCGCCTTCACGCTGCCAAATGTGACGCCTGGCCAGTCGCAAACCTACGCCGCCGACGCGGTCGTCCGCACCGACGCCGGCGGTTACGACCTCTATATCCAGGCTCCCAAACCCCTCACGCACACCGACGGTGCCACCACCATCCCGGCGATTTTGGGCACGATTGCCTCGCCGATTGCCTGGGCGGAGGGCACCACCAAAGGCCTTGGCTTCAGCGTCACAGCCGGCACGAGCGTGGAGGCCAAATGGGGGACGAACCCCAGCTATGACTACGCGGCTCTGCCCGCTGCCGCCACGGTGTACCATTCGCGCACCGGCTTAAACGGCGCCGTGCCCGAGCTTACCACCATTCAATACCGTGCCGACACCGGGCCGAGCCAAAAGCAAGGTACTTATTCTACGCAGGTCATTTACACCGCGACGATTCGGCCGTGAGAAACCCGCCGGCCCAATTTTCCCCGCTCGGGACGGAACCATCGGCAATAGGCCGAGATTCCTCCTGCGCCTCCGGCAAGCAGAGCCCTCACGGGCGCACACTAGGCCGGATCTTGGCAGCGTTGATGGGGGCTATGGCGATCATTTTGCCCTTAGCCGCTCATGCCGACGCGCCGGGCCTGCAGCTAAGCCCGCTCGAGTACCGCGACCACCTCACGAGCGGCCGCGTCAAAACCGGCTACGTCGATGTGTCCAACCCAGGCGACAGCCCTCTCGTGGTTCAAACCAGCGTGCGGGCGTTTCGCCAGACCGGCACCGGCGGTCAGCTCGAATTTTACGACGACCCAGCGCTGCCGCCGGGCATCAAAATCGGCCTCAGCGACTTCAACCTGGGGCCGCGCGAGTCCATTCGTGTCAGCTTTACCGTCGATCCAGACAAATTGCCGGGCGGTGACATCTTTGCGGCTCTATTCTTTAGCACAGTACCACCCGCCCAAAACCCCGGCAGCTCATACGTGAGCGAGAGCGCCAGCCTTGGCACCTTGCTTGAACTCGTAAACGGCCCAGAACCGGCCCACTCCGGCACCGTCAGCCGCTTCGGTCTGCCGTTCTGGCAATTTGGCCATGGCCTCACCGGTAGCATCGACTACCACAACACTAGTCGCACCGCGGGCTTCCGCCCGGCCCTGTCCATGCGCGCCCTGCCGTGGTCCAAGCCGGCCGTGCTCAACACCGGCCTGGTGTTGCCCGGCATTACGCGGCACTTCGCATTGGTGCGCACCGCCTCCTACTTCGGCCTGCTGCCAGTCACCATCACCGACGCCGACACCCACACCAGCACGACCCGCTGGGTATTTGCCTGCACGGGCATATGGCAATGGATCGTACTCGTACTCATCGTGGCCGCCATCATCCTGCTGGCGATCAAACCGCAGCACCCGTGGCGAGCATTGCGCCGCCTCGCCCGCCGCTTGCGCCGCCGCAAACCCGCACCCAAGACCAAGCGGCCCCTGGACGGCTTGTCGCGCAAATCGTCTTAAGCCGGCAAAACCTGGTGGCGCTTTGCAATTGTCACGAGCTCACCATGCACCGCCCCATTGGAAATAATGCTACCGCGCACGCCGCGATCATACCGCTGCGGTTCGCCAAACACATCGGTGATTCGGCCGCCGGCCTCGCTCACAATCAAGCCGGCCGCCACCACATCGTGTGCGTATGAGCTGGCATACAGGGTAGCGGCCGCTTGGCCGGTGGCCACAAGCATGGCTTCGTAAACGGTGCATTGGAGATGCAAAATCCGATAGGCCCGGCCAAACAGTTCATTTTCCACATCGCCACGGCGAACAAATTTTGAGCTCACCCCCGAGCTGCCGACATATCCTTGTGATAATTCGCTGACCCGGTTCACATGGATCGCCTCGCCGTTCATGTAGGCTCCCTGGCCTTTTACGGCGTGATAAAGACGTTTCATATAAGGATCATTCACCACCGCCACTACCGGTTCTCCCTCGTGATCAACCAGTGCCAGTGAAAACACATTAATAGGAATGCCCATTGTATAGGGGATAGTGCCGTCGATGGGGTCACATACCCAGGTGTAGTCGGCGTCCTCAAGCAAGCGGCTCTCTTCTTCGCCCATTACCGCATGAGTTGGATAGGCGTCGCGCACTGCTTCTACGACTAGACGGTTGATTTGCGTGTCGGCTATAGTCACCGGAGTATCTCCGGCTTCGGCCTTGGCCCGGCTGGCCACTCCCACCTGGAAGTGTTTGAGCATGATTTCCCCGGCCTGCCCAGCCAGATTTTTCGCAAACTGTAAATATTCGTCCATGGCTGAAATCATACACCAAAATTATCCCCATGCAGCGTTGTAAAAAATACCTTTTCTATCTTGCCGGAACCATAAGCGAAATGCTAAACTGCTTATGTAACCAAGGTTGTGATGGAGTTACGCCCGCGCTTTCGTGTTAGGACGTTTTTGGTCCTGGCTACAGCGCTCCAGATAATCACAGCCGCTTTTGGCGTTGGAATACTCGTGCGCCCAGCCGCCACCGACGCCGCCCAGAGCGTGCCATACATGGTGAACTTCCAAGGCCGGCTCACCGATAATTCCGGCAACGCCCTATCTGATGGCCTCTACAATATTAAATTCCGCCTCTGGACGCTCGCTTCGGGCGGCTCAAACCAATGGGAAGCCGACCGGGTCATGGGCGCCTCCGACTATCGCGTCCAGGTCACAAATGGCTTGTTTAACATCCAATTCGGCGACACCACCCTGGGTGACCCAGCCATTACCCCTAGCCTCTTTAACACCGGCGCCGGCACACTCTACCTCGAAGTAGAGCTGCCCACACCGGCCAGCGCCACCTGTGCCACCAACGGCTGTGCGGTCTTCACCGAAGGCGCCATGACCCCGCGGCAGCCGCTCGCCTCGAGCCCCTACGCCATTAATTCGGACGCGCTAGACGGCCTGGATTCGGGGGCGTTTGGCCAAATCGCGGCCACCAATACCTTCACCGGCGCTAATTTATTTGCGCCCACCACCGCCAGCACCGTCGCACTCACCGTTAAGGCCACGACCGCCGGCAGCACCAACGCCCTTGAAGTCTTTGACTCCGGCGGCACCCGCCAGGCCTTCTTTGATGCCACGGGCGCCCTCACCCTGGCGCAGGCGATATCAGCGCCCGCTGCCACCAACACCATCAATAATCTAGTTATCAACGCCGGCGCACTGTCTGGGGTCACCGGCTACAATCAAGCCAGCGGCAACTTTGTGCAATCCGGCGCGGGTACCTTTGCTACCGGCAGTGGCGGCGTTTCGCTGGGTGGTGACACCACCATCGTAGCCGGCAAGAGCCTCATTTTGCCCAGCGGCACGGGCACAATCCAGCAAACGTTCTCGGCCGCCGTGGCCGGCAACGCCCAAAGCCTTAGCTTTACCAACACCAACGCCGGCGCCGGTATCACCATGCAGGGCATCAACCTCGCTACCGCCAACGCCACAGCGACAAGCGGTGGCACCAACGTCCTAAACGTTATCAACTTCCCAGCCGGCACCGCACTCCTGGCCTCCGATAACACCAACGGCCTCAACTTCGCTTCCGCCACCGGTTACACTAACTTCATCAAAACACCAACCACGGTCCTGACCTCCGCCGGCGCCTTCACGGGAGTGCCGAGCATTACCGTCACCACTACTACCGCCACCGCTCTCGTCGCCAATACCGTCACGTCCGGCATTGCCGTCTCCGACACCGGCCTCACCACCGGCTCCGGTCTTACCGCCGGCGGCGCGAACACTACCTCCGGCTCCGGTGTCATTTACTCGGCCGCCTCAAACACGCTCTCGACCGGCTCAGCCCTCTCAGTGACCACCGGCGGTGCGGCCATCACGGCAGCCTACACCGGGTCGCTTATCAACATCAACGTCGGCCGCACCCACGCTGCGGCCACTGCCATCACCGACACCGGCAACTACCTCAACCTGTCCCGGTCTCTCACCAATACCAACGCTGGTGGTTCGTTTAGCGTCAGTGGCGCCCTGGCCAACCTGCAATCAAACTGTACCCAAACCGCCGGCACCTGCGGCGATAGCTCCACCATCCTTAACCTCAACCAGCAATACGCCAGCGCTTCTGGTACGGTACTTAATGTGCAAGGCGCCGGTACCGGCAACCTCGCTAACCTCGACGCCTCCAATACTTCGGCCAACGGCGTGGCCATCGACGTGCAATCTTCCGGCACCGGCCAATATGTGCTCAAGCTCACCTCAAACAACGCCGCCACCAATGTGCTGTTCGCCCGCGCCGATGGTCATGTGGGCATCGGCAACGCCGCCCCGAGCACCGCGCTCGACGTCACCGGCACCATCAATGGCACCGGGTTTAGCGCCAGCGGTACCGCCGGCCAAAGTTCCACCGTGTCGTGCTCGGCCAACCAGGCTGTCACCGCCGCAGTCTTTACGAGCGGCCTGCTCACTACCGCGCCCAGCTGCTCCACCATCTCCGGCACCGGTGCCGCCACTTCCCTAAATAACCTCACCACCACCTCCATCAACCAAAGCCTGCTCTCAAACGCCGACAACACACTCGATCTCGGCAGTGCCTCAGACGTTTGGAAAAACGTCTTTACGAGCAACGTCGACGCCGGCACCACTACCACCACCCTTACCATCGGCACCGCTGCCACCACTACCGCCGTCACCGTTGGCCGCAGCGGTCTGGCCGTTTCGCTCCCCGGCGGTCTCACCACCTCGGGCGGCAACATTTCGGCCGGAGCCGGCACCATTTCGGGCGCCGTCATCAATGCCACCACCAAGTTCCAGGCCAACGGCACCGACGGCACCGCTAGTACGTGTGGCGCGGGGGCAGCTCTCACCGGCGCTACCTTCAGCGAAGGCATCCTTACCGCCGCCGGTAGCTGCACCACCTTCCAGGCCGCCGGCAGTTACATCGTGCAAGCCCCGGCCGGCACCGCCAATACCATCACGGCAGCCTCCGGCGCACAGGCCCTCATAATTAAAGGCACAAACGGCACCGCCACCCACCTCCTCGATATCTACAACACCGCCGTGAGCCCCGTCCTCACCAGCTACTTCGACCAAAACGGCGCCCTCACCACCACGGCCGCCATCACTGCCCCCACCAGCTCAAACACCATCAATAACTTGGTCGTAAATAATGGCGCCCTCAGTGCCGTCACCGGCTACACTCAAGCCTCCGGGAGTGCGAGCATCACCTCGGCAAACACCTCCGGCAATGTGCTATCGGTGGCCGACACATCTCTCAATACCACCGGCGGCAACCTTGCCAGCCTCACGTTTACCAACGCCAACGCCACGTCCACTGCCACCACCATCTCCGGCCTCAGCATCACTCCCACCGGCACCACCAACTCCAATTCCAACGTCAACACCCTTAATGCCATCGTCTTCCCGAACGTTACACCGGTCACAAACAACGCCTTCTACGGGCTTAGCTTCGGCACCGGCTACTCCGACATCCTGCGTCTCACCTCCGGCACCAGCATCATCAATGGCTCAGGCCAAATTAATGGCGCCCAGATCCAGTCCAGCACCGTCGCCAATGGTTCGCTCGCCAACTCCAGCGTCACGGTTTCGCCCGGCACCAACCTCTCCGGTGGCGGCACCGTTGCGCTCGGCGGCACCATTACCCTAAATACCATCGCCAACCCAAGCTTTGCCACGAGCGTCACCAGTCCCAGCTTCACCGGCACCGGCGCAGTATCCGTGACTTCTGCCGGCGGCGCCGCCCTCACGCTCGACTCGGCCTCCGCCAACCTCATTCTCGGCACCACTACCACCGCTATCCAAAAAGCCGCCGCCGCCCTGGCTATCGACCTGGCCACCGCCGGCACCTCCACCCTCACCATCAAAAACTCCAACGGCGCTAATGTGGCCAACCTGGCCGTCACCGGCAATATCGACGCCGGCTCGGGCAAGCAGTTCACCGTCGGCGGCACCCAAATCTCTAGCGCCAACCTCTCCAACGACGCCAACATCACCAAGCAGGGCAACACCTTCAACGGCACCTCCCAGCTTGTTCAAACCAATGGTTCCGGACAACTGCCGGCACTATCGGGCACCAACCTTACCAACCTCAACCCCACCAACTTGGCCACCGGTTCCGGCGCTGTCACCCTGGCCTCCACCACCTCGGCCCTCACCCTCACCTCCGGTTCCGGCACCATCATTCTCGGCTCGAGCATCCTCCAGCGCACCGCCGCTAGCGCCACGCTTGATATCTCAAACGCCGGCACCTCCACGCTAAGCGTTCTTAACTCCAACGGCGCCAATGTGGCCAACCTCAGTGTGGATGGGGGAATCGGAATCGGCACGGGTCAGGTCTACAACGTAGGTGGTACCAACGGCGCTACGGTCGCGGCCTGTACCTCCGGTCAGTACCAGGCTTCTCAAGCTGCCCTCGGCGGCATCATCACAGCCGGCACTTGTACCACCGCCGACCTTCAAAACGCCTATACCAACTCCACTAGCCCTGCCACCATCACCCTGGCCGACGCCAAAAACCTGGTGTTTTCCGCCCCTGATACCACTACCGACCCGAGCGTGCTCATAAATCTCCAGTGTGCCACGTGCTCAGCAAGCGGCGGCCGGTTTGCTGTCCAGGACTCCGGCACCGACGTCTTCACCGTAAGCCCCAACGGCCCCATTACCGTCGCGCCTGTTTCCGGCCAAAACTTCGCCATTACCCAGGCCGGCTCCAGTGGGACACGGGTCACGGCGAGCGGCGTACCGACCGTCGATCAAGTCAACATCGACAACACCTCAACTACCGGTGTCGCAACGGCCGGCGTCAACGGCCTAAGCGTCAACTACAAAGGATCCACGAGCGCCATCGCCGCTGGTATCGAAGCCGCCGGCATGCGCGTCGACTTCGCTCCGAGCACCGTCAACCCCACCTCCGGCACCAACGTCTGGAGCGGCCTGCGCATTGTGGCAGCCGCCACCGGCGCCACATCCAACAACACCGAGTACGGCCTCAAACTCGAGGGCCCCTCCTCGCCCGGCGCCGGCACCGAAATCGCCAATGAAATCGCCACCGGCTGGGACATCGGCGTGGATGTACAGTCCGGGGGGTTGCAGCTTGCCACCATGGCCGACCCCACCACCCCAGCTGCCAACAACCTACGCGTGTACGCCAAACTCACCGCCGGCCGCGTGATGCTGCGTGCTAAGACGCCCACCGGCGTTAGCTATGCCCTTCAGCCCAGCCTGTTTGAGCAATACATTACTTACGTGGGACCTGGCAACGGCGCCACTCCCATCACGAACCTCTCGGCCTTCGGGGCCAGCTGGACCGAATCTACGCCGGCTCAGTG
>DATAMV010000198.1:0-3928 GCA_036266515.1 Candidatus Saccharimonadia bacterium | reverse complement strand
GTTTTGGGTGAGTGTGCCGGTAAAGTAGTTTATTCGTTTTTTGTTCGCTTTGCCAGATTAGCGTATAATTGAGGGATGGATGAGGTTGCAGAGGTAAAGAGCCGGCTTGAGATCACGGAAGTGGTCGGGTCGTATTTGCCGCTGAAGCAATCCGGCCGAAACCTCAAGGCGCCGTGCCCGTTCCATGCCGAGAAAACGGCGTCGTTTATGGTGAGCCCTGAGAAGGGGATTTATCATTGTTTTGGTTGCAATGAGGGTGGCGATATCTTTAACTTCGTGATGAAGATGGAAGGCGTGGACTTCCGGCAAGCCCTCGAGATGCTGGCACGCCGGGCCGGCGTGGAGCTGCAAGAACGTGGTGCTGGTGACGGCGGAGCGGCCAAACGCTTGCGTGATCGGTTATTTGATGCTCATGTGATCGCGGTGCGGTACTTCCAGGCGAGCTTGGTGAAGAATCCAAAGGCTTTGGAATACGTAGTGAAAAAGCGCGGCTTAAATAAAGAAACGGTGCGTGATTTTCAGATAGGGTACGCGCCGGATTCCTGGGATGCACTGTCGGGCTTTTTGATGAAACAGGGCTTTACGCAAAAGGAATTGGTACAAGCTGGGCTGGCCGGCCAACGCGAAGGCCGGAGCACAGTATATGACCTATTTCGAGGCCGCGTGATGTTTACGATTTGCGACCGCGAAGGCCGACCGATTGGGTTTACGGGCCGGGTGCTAGACGATAGTGTACCGAAGTACTTGAACACCCCACAGACGCCGTTGTTTGATAAATCGAGCGTGATCTTTGGCCTGCATTTGGCAAAAGAAGCCATTCGTTCAAGCGATGAGGTCGTGCTAGTGGAAGGTCAAATGGACGTGGTGATACCACATCAGGTGGGCGTGAAACAGGTGGTAGCCACGAGTGGCACGGCGCTCACTATGGAGCACCTGCGGGCTCTGAGTAAACTTACGAAGAACATTAAACTGGCATTTGACTCAGATCGGGCGGGGGTGGCCGCCACCGAACGGGCAATCGAGATGGGCCAGAAGCTGGGGCTAACGCTACGGATGGTAGAGCTGCCCGAGGGCGTGAAGGACGCGGACGAGCTGGTGCAAAAGGCCGGGGTCGATGCCCTACGCGAGGTGATCGCGAACGCCAAGTACATTGTGGACTATCTCTTTGACCGGTTTGAGAAGGATTACGATCTGAATACGGCCGTGGGCAAGCGCGGCTACACTGACCGGCTGGCGGCGAACCTGCGGCGCCTGGGCGATCCAGTGGAGCAGGATCATTACGTGAAGCTGCTGGCCGAGAAAACCGGCACGAGCGAGGAGGCTGTGCGGGCAAAGTTGGCAAAGGCCGAAGAGCCTGCGCCGGCGGGCGGGCTGGCGCCGCAGCGCGTGAAGACCATCGGCTACCGTAGGCCCACGACCGACCCGGCGCCGAGTGAGCAACCGGTGCGGCGTGCGGTGGTGCAGGCGCAGGGCAAGCCGAGCGTGCGCGTGTTGCACGAGGAGGCGTTTCTGGCACTCAATCTGGCTTACCCCGAGTGCCGCGCCAGCTTGGACGACCTGAACGCGGGGCGGTTTTCGTCGGACGAGCGCAGGGGCGTATTTGAGCTGCTGCAGAAGCACCGGGAGGCCACGGGCGCTGAGCTAGCCGGGATGTCACGGGAATTGGCCACCTATGTGCAGCGGCTCCTGTTCTTTAGCGAGGAGGAATACACCGAGCTCAATGAGCTGATGCTGCAGCAGGAAGCGTTTAGCCTGGCGCGTCAGATATTTTTGGAGTCGAACAAGGAGTTTAAGGCCAAAATTAATGCGGCCCTGCGTGAGGCCGAAAAGGCCGGCGATGACAAAGAGCGGTCACATCTGATGAATCAGCTGAGCGCCATCATTGACTCCGAGCGTTAATTTTGACATAGGCTTCGGATACGCGTAAAATAATACTTGTTAAAGGATATGTCAGGCGTTCGCTGACTCATCCCTGCGCAGACCACAGTCCAATAGTACGGCTGAATAGCGGCTGCAGATAATATCGAACATCCAACAATGAACAGATATAATTACACCAAGCGCGGCACCCAACGAGGGGTGGCGTGTGTTTGTGACATGAGGAGGCATTTTGGCTAAAAAAGCTGCGGCTGAAGAAGAAAATATTGAGCGGACTAGTGGGTATTCGCCGGACGTTGAGCGCCTGATTGCTAAGGGCAAAGAACAGGGCTATGTGACCCAGCAGGAAATCGCCGGTGTGTTGCCCGAAGCCGAGGAGAACCTGGAAGAGCTCGATGAGCTGTACGCGGCGCTTCTGGAGCAGGGTGTTGAGATCACCGACCAGAAGGACTCGCTGATCTGGGACAAGGACGACGAAGAGCCGGCCGACACCAGCGATGACTACATCAAAGACATCGCCGATGACTCGGTGCGGCTGTACCTGCGCGAGATCGGTAAGATTCCGCTTTTGACTGGTGAGCAAGAGGTGACGTTGGCTAAGCGGATCGAAGCCGGCGACAAAGCTGCTAAAGACGCTATGGCCGAGGCCAACATGCGGCTGGTGGTATCAATTGCTAAGAAGTACATTGGCCGTGGTTTGGACCTTTTGGACCTGATCCAGGAGGGCAACACGGGCCTGCTGCGCGCCGTGGAGAAATTCGACTACACCAAGGGTTACAAATTCTCGACGTACGCTACGTGGTGGATCCGCCAGGCGATTACGCGGGCAATTGCCGACCAGGCGCGTACCATCCGTATTCCGGTGCACATGGTTGAGACGATCAACAAGCTTATCCGTACCCAGCGCCGGTTGGTGCAGGAGCTGGGCCGCGAGCCGCTGCCGGAAGAGATTGCAGCTGAGATGGAGATGGAGGTTGAGAAGGTCAACCACATCCTCAAAATCAAGCAGGACATCGTAAGCCTCGAGGCGCCGGTGGGCGAGGAAGAAGATTCCCAGCTCGGCGACTTCATTGCCGACGAAGACTCGCTGACGCCGGAAGAGGCGGCTACGCATCAGCTGCTCAAGGAGCATGTGAACGCGGTACTAGCGCTGCTGACTCCACGCGAGCAGAAGATCCTGCGCATGCGCTTTGGCCTGGAGGATGGCCGTAGCCACACCCTGGAAGAGGTGGGTCAGGAATTTGGTGTGACGCGCGAGCGCATTCGCCAGATTGAGGCTAAGGCTTTGGCCAAGCTGCGCAAGCACCGCGAAAGCAAGAAGTTGCGCGATTATCTGCGCTAAGCCGCTATATTTTTTATAGTGCTTGGGCTTGCAGATGGAGCACTAACGCTTTACGATTAGGTCCTAAGGGGTCTGCAACTTGCCCGAACTCAAGGAAAAGTGCGCCGTCTTCGGAGTCGTCTCAGCGACTTCTGATTCGGCGCGCTTAACGTATTACGGCTTGTGGGCGCTGCAGCACCGCGGCCAAGAGAGCTCCGGTATTGCTAGTTATGACGGCCAGGAGTTTCATTTGAAGTCTGGTCCCGGCTTGGTGGCCCACGTTTACAATGAGGCGGATCTTAGCCGTCTCAAGGGCAAAATGTCGATTGGCCACAACCGCTACGCCACTTCAGGTGAAGGCATTCAGCCGTATGTGTTCCCCGAAGTGGGGATGGCGTTCGCGCATAACGGCAACCTTCCGAGCACTCGCAAACTCGAAGAGTTTTTGAGTAGTCACGACGTGGACGCTACCGGGCTCAATGATTCGGCGATGATGGCAGCGGCGATTGCCTGGTATATGCAGAGCGGCAAGTCGCTTGTAGCGGCCGTCGAGGCAGCGTGGCCCCTGTTTACGGGGGCGTTTTCATGCGTGGCTATGGACCGCGACACGGTGGTGGGCTTCCGCGACGAGTGCGGGATCCGGCCGCTGTCGATCGGCGATCTGCCAGACGGCTACGTCATTGCATCAGAAACGTGCGCGTTTGATACAGTGGGGGCGGCTTTTCTGCG
>DATAMV010000197.1:0-3184 GCA_036266515.1 Candidatus Saccharimonadia bacterium | reverse complement strand
CGTTGCTCGCCAGCGCTTGGCCGGCCAAGGGGACAGTGAGGAGGGCAAGCGATATAACCGTAAAGCTGTCATAGGCTTCGTGCCCTTGCTCGCGGCGGCGGTAGCCAAGATACCCCACGTACAGAGCCCACGGTATGGTGTAGGCCTGGAGTTGGCTAACATCCATGACTTTTAGCAGCCAGTTGAATGACAGCAGTATGATGCCGCCGCCGATTTCCTGGACAGTAGATTCACTCGTGCGGAGGCCTTCGGCCACTACGAGTCCACCGCCGGTGGCGAGCGAAACGGCCGGCTCAAGGCGTGACTCTTGGCCGAAGCCAACGAACGCGCCGATAAACGGTCCTACCAGCCCGCTGTAGCGTAAGGCCTGAGCGCGGTCGGGGTCGGTCTCGGCTGAGGCCAAACCATACAGTGCTACGCCGCTGGCCAAAAATAGCAGCGAAACAGTGGCCGTTTCCCAGTGGCCGATACTCGGTATTTGAAATATGGCAATGTAGAGACCGGCAGCGGCTCCGTAGATGAATTCAGCATGCTGCTCATAGCGGCTGAGCCCATAGAGAATGGCAGCCACAGCCAGCCCCACAAGTAGGAGCGCCGTTTCCGACGAGAGTGCAGCGGCAATGAGAGCAAGCATGAGCGCCAGCAAATAGCCGGCTATCCCCGTGACTTCGCCGGATTCGGGCCACCCGCGCATCCGCCGCACCCACCACACCAGTACCGGCACCTCAAGGAGCAGCAATGTGGCTACCCCGCTCCAAGGCCACGCGGGGTCAATGAACTGCCGCAATAATTCGAACGGCAGAGCCAGAAAAGCTAGCACCGCCAAGAACGCCAGGGCGGAATTACGCAGCCGTAGAGCCAGCGTGCCGTTAATGAGAACAACCGCTACGAGTATGGCTGTGATGGCTTTGGGATGGTCATACAGCATCACAATGCCGCTCAGTGGGGCGAGGCCCGTCACTGCTGCCATGAGTTCACGCCAGCGCCGGCTGAGTTTGGTCTCAAAAATGAAATCGGCTGAGAGATATGCCGCCGACACGCCCAGCATCACGAGCGCGATGCCGGTGCGCGAGAGGCTGTCCCACAGCCCAGTGCCCAGCGCGAGTGGCGGGCTAATGAGCGCCACGACCCAATAATTTTCGGCGTCGCTGCGGTGGCCGACGAAGCGCCGGGCCATGGCCGCATAAAATGCACCGGCAATACCGAAGGTCACGCCGAGCTGGCCGAGACCGCTGGGTGCGATCGAGAACACAGACATCAACAGCGAGGCCGGCACAAAAATATTGGCGCTAATGGTAAGCGCGGCGCGGGTTTCGTCGAGCTGGATTAACCTCGTGCCGCCGACCGCAAACAGCGCAATGGAGCAGAGGCTCATGGCCCAACCAAACCAGTAAATGGGCAAATTGAAAAGTGAAACGCTCGATTCAAAAGTGGAGAGGGCCGTAAAGGCCATCAGGTACGCGATGTAGGCTTGGCGTGTAGCGGCCAGCGTCGCAATATAAGCTGCCAGGGTAAACATGGAGGTAAGAAACCAGGTGATTGAACCATGGTTGTGCAGGCTGGTGAAATTGTAGGCCGCCAGGCCCACAAGCGGGATGAGCACTAGGCCGATGCCGGTGAATGTCGTGCCGGCCGGCCGCAGTTTGCGAGACTTCAAAAACAGCACGAGGCCTACGCAATAAAACGCCGCCGCAAACAAAGCCAGAAATACCGTCTTGAACACGCCGGACAAGACCGAGAAGTTGTAGCCGACGAAGATTCCGGCCGAGATTACGACCAGGAAGGCTCCCAGATACAAGATAAGGTTGATGTTGTCGAGGTTACGCGTGAGGTCGCTTATATCCGTGCGCATCCAATCTGCGGACCGGGTCTCCATCGGAACATCGGATATGATGTGGGCCGGCACCGAATGCGGTACCACGTGAGACTTATGACCGGGCCTGTCCGGTTCTACGCGCGTGGCGTGTGGCAAGCCTTCAAGCTCGTCGGCTAGATCGTTGAGCTCGCGGGCGATGCCAGAGGACTGTTTATCGGCATACGCCCGGATTTTAACCGCAGCTTTTGTAGCCTCTGATATCGGCCTTGGCTGGCCGTTTTGAATAATCCACTTAATAAACACAGCAATCCCTACGATGTAAAACACCGGGAAGCTGATCAGGATGATAAGCCAAAGTCCCATCATTGCTGCCGTGTATCCTGCTTATGCTTATAAGATACGGCTTGGATTAGCTCTCTGGCAAGCCGCTAGCTAGCCAAAATGATTAAATTCGACCACATGCTGGATCAGCATTGCCACCACATCGAGCGACCGGCGAGCTTCTTCGGCCGTGGCATCTTTGCCCTCATGCACGAGCTCGTTACGCAGTTCCACGTGCTTTTCGAAATCAGACCAAAACGGCTCCTGCTTGATTGTGTCGCCGGACAGCGCGATGTAAAGCCCCGAAACCTTGGTGTTGCCAATGTTGTAATTGATGAGGAGCTGCTCGAAAGCGCCTTTGAGATATTCAATCTCCCGTGCCTGGTAGAGATGGCGGAGGATTTTTTCAGTGAAGAGCTCGACCCCGGTTTGGGCCAGGATCACGGCTTCTTTGTATTGACCTTGATCCTGGGCGGCAACGGCCGCGTTGAGAAGGTTTTGGTAGGGTTCGCGGGCGCTAAAAACAAGATTGTTCGTCATAATAATTATTATACAGGCCCCGCCTATTCGGTATGGCCGCGGGTGCGGCGGAGCTTGAGGCCGCTGAGGAAGGTGCTGAGGCCCAAACCAAACAGCACAATACCAGTAGCCGACTCAAACACTTGCCATTCGCGCGCGGCTTCCGTGACAGCCGTATAGCCGCTGCCGAGGGTGGTGAGGGTGGTGAGACTCACATACGAGTAGCTCGAAACACTGGCGAGCGCCGGGAGGCCGCCGCCCGAGAAGCCGCCCGGGGTTAAGTACATATAAATGACGGCAAACACCATGACGATCTGCACTGCATATTGGGGAATGTACATGAGGTAGCGGATGGCCGAGATAGTGGTGTGCGGGTAGCCTTCGCCGATGTAGTCAATGACGATGAAACGCAGGACAGTGCGGTAAATTTCGAACAGCCGCCAGAAGCAGAACACCAGGATCGCGGCGCGGAGGGAGGCACTAGCGGCACTGGCCGGCGCCGCCCGGGCAATGACCACGGCAGCGATA
>DATAMV010000196.1:0-1749 GCA_036266515.1 Candidatus Saccharimonadia bacterium | reverse complement strand
CGGTTCGAAGTGGTTGGCCAGCGCGGTGATCCAGCCGTGGATCAGGCCAGGCTTCGTGGCTTCGGTGGCCAGTATCGAATAGCCCTCCTCGATCAACTCGAGAGCGGCGTCGACGCTTCGGTCATCCGAACGCATGTGCGGCTCCTCAGGTTGTTGTGGGTAGCTGTGGGTGCAGTCCGCCGAGGCAGAGATAGATCATTGAGGTCAGTGTTTGGGCGGAGTGGTGGCCGTAGCCGCGGGCATTGATCAGGCGGATTTTGGCGTTAATGCCCTCGATGAGGGCGTTGGAGATGCCGAGCTCGACGGCGGCGATTACGGCTTCGAAGTGTTCCTGCAGGCGTTTGCCGAGTGCGGTGAATGTGGGGATGCGACTACGTTTGGCCGCGGTGATCCAGGCTCTGAGGAGTCGGCGGGCGGTGCCTGGTTCGTGCTCGAGCCGGTAGAGGTCACGGAGTTGTTCTTTCAGCGTCCAGGCGCGTCCAATGCGGCGGTTGGTCCGGGCGATGCGGTTGACCAGGTCACGTTTCTTGTCGGTGAGTTTGTTCTCGCCTGTGCGCAAGGCCCAGCGGCCGGCTTTCCAGTCGGCGGTGCTCATCGATGCCCGGCCGGGGCCGGTGGCCGATTCGGCGTAGACACGGTCCAGTGCTCGGTTGACCCATTGCATGATGTGGAACGGGTCGAAGCAGATGGTGGCTTCCGGTAGGTGGCTGGCGGTGGCTGAGCGGTAGGCTTTGCTGACGTCCATGCTGACTGCTTCTATGGTGGATAGCGTCGAATCAGGCTGCTGTTCATAGAAATTCGTTAACGACTCTTCACTGCGTCCGGGCTGGATGTCGATGACAGTGCCGGTGTCGTGGTCGCCGATGATGGTCAGATAGCGGTGTGGGTGGCGATAACAGATTTCGTCGACACCGATGCGGTAGAGGGTGTCGAGTCGGCGTTGGTCGAGCAGTTCAGCGACCCCGCGGTTGATGATCGCGGTGACGGTCTCCCAGGCGCAGCGCATCAGGGCCGCCACTGTCGTGCGGTCGGTGCGCTGGGCCAGCCACAGCACCATGTCCTCGAAATCGCGGGTGTGCCGGGCGCCGGGTCTGGCCCAGGGCAGTTCTTCGGTGATCACCCCGCAGACCGGGCAGTTCAAGCGGCGGATCTCATAGACCAGCCACAGCCTGCATCGGCCAAGATCGAGGTGCCGCCAGCGGCGCCGTCGCCGATCGTAGGAGCTTCGCTGGCGTTTGCCGCACGGGCAGCTCAGTAGCCGAGCGGTAGGACGCAACGTGACTTCGACATCGCGCTCGCTGACAACGACACCGGTCACCGATGCCCCGGGAATAGCCAACAGACGGTTAAATGCAGTACTGACGCGCACGCGGACGGCCCTTTGGTTGCGGTTGGTGTGGTAACCCCGAAACCTAAAGCCACCCCGCGTGCGCGTCCTTCATCTCAGCGCTGACACGCCGAATCCCTCACCACAGCACCAAAAGACGACGCTGAACAGCACAAACGCGCCCATGAAAACGCTGGGAGCGCCTCATCAGTTCTACTTCGTCGCTTGGCCGGAATTGCGGCCGAAGCCGAGAACTGGGCAACTACTCAAACGGCCCCAGTCTCACACTCCGCGAATCAGCACTCAAAACATCGGTTCCCTTGCACGCAGGGAACCCTGTGTCGCCCCCGGCCTGGCCACCTCCTGCTCACCCGGCGCCGACAGCATCTTGGCCCGACGCGCCTCCGGCCGGCTGCCTGTTC
>DATAMV010000195.1:0-4658 GCA_036266515.1 Candidatus Saccharimonadia bacterium | reverse complement strand
ACGTTTGGCCCGGACCACTTCACGATGGTGCAACAGGCCATTCCCATGATTACTGACCAAGCTTCGAAGGACGCCATTGGCTTCTACACGGACGTAAACTCAGCCACCCGCCGCGACTTCCTGCTGAACAAAATCCCATATCAGAACCTGAACTACGCTGAGGACCAAGCGTTTGGGCGTGACATTATCGAGGGCGGGTACATGAAGGTGTATGCGCCGCTCGGAGCCGTGATCCACTCGCATAGCTACCCTCCAATGATGTACCTGCGCCGCATGTACGACGAAATGGTGGGGCTCAAAGCCGCAACCGGCCAAACGCTCGATACTTCGATCCGGTTTCACATTGCGTGGGTGCTGAAGGCCACGCTCAAAGACTGGGCCTTTATCCTACGCGACCCCGCCTACGGCCCTCTCACCAAGGCCAAATACATTGTGCAGTCACCGGCCTACAACGCGTTCCGGCGGATGGCGATCCGGCTTTCAACCCGCAAGGTGATTCCGCCGTGGGCGCACCAGCTGCTGTCGCTCGAGGCGCGCGCCCGAAAGAAGGCCTAGCGTGAAGACGTTCGTTGTCATCCCCAACTGGAATGGGATCGACATGATTGAGGAATGCCTGCGCTCGCTCGAGAAGCAGACGCAAGTACACACGGTGATCGTGGTGGATAATGGCTCGGTCGACGGCTCGAATGTGGTGGTGCGCGACAAGTTTCCGAAGGTACAGCTACTGGAATTTCCGAATAATGCGGGGTTTGCCGGGGGCGTGAATCGCGGCATCCGGCCGGCGCTGGAGCAAGGCGCGGATTACATCGCGCTGTTTAACAATGATGCCGTGGCTGACCCCCACTGGCTTGAGCGGCTGGTGGCCGCGTTGGAGGCCGACCCCAAGGCCGGTGCGGTAGCGGCCAAGATCATGACCCAGGACGGCAAGCGGCTGGATTCGACCGGCGACTTTTATTCGATCTGGGGCATGCCCTTTCCGCGCGGCCGCGGCGAAGAGGATGAGGGGCAGTACGATGGCGAGGCGAACCACCATGTGTTTGCCGTATCTGGTGGTGCCAGTTTGTACCGGGCCAAGATGCTAAAACAGATTGGTCTGTTTGACGAGGACTTTTTCGCCTATTTTGAGGACCTGGACATTTCGTTCCGGGGGCAGCTGGCCGGCTGGACCATGATTTACGAGCCGCACGCCGAGGTCTTGCACGCCATCGGCGGCACCAGCTCGCGGATCGACCATTACAAGAAAGGCCAAAAGGCAGCGGCCGCCAACCATGACGGCGTGCAGCGGCCGAGTGCATTCGCTCGATTCCATACAGTGAAGAATTTCGCCTACGTGTATACCAAGGACATGCCGGGGTGGCTGTATTGGAAGTACTTGCCCCGCCTGATCGTAAGCTGGGGGATGATGCTAGCCAGCGACCTGCGCCGGGGATTGTGGCGGACCAATGCCAAGGCCAACTTCACGGCGCTTGCCCATTTGCCCAAGATGCTGGCGGCGCGGCGGCGGATACAGAGCGGGCGCAAGGTTTCGCTTGGCTACATTGACGGCCTACTCTACCATGACTTCCCGCCCCTGCAGCGGGCGCGGTTGAGCAAGCTGGGGCTCGGGGGCAAGCGCTCATGAATATCGTGATCGATGGGCGCATGCTGTTTTGGACCGGCGTGGGCCGGTACACGCGGGCTTTGCTGCACGAGCTTGAGGCCATCGACCAGGAGAACGACTACAAGGTGTTGGTGCGCAAGAAAGACTGGGATTTATGGGAGCCGAGCGCCCCAAACTTTCAAAAAATCGAATGTGACATTAACCCCTATACGTTGGCCGAGCAATGGGAATTATACGTTCAATTACGAGCGCTCAAGCCCGATCTTGTACACTTTACGGCGCCCAATGCGCCGGTTTTGTACAGCGGCCGGCGCGTCACCACCGTGCACGACCTGACTCTACTTGATTACGACACCAGCCGGGGTACGGGTATGCAGCGGTGGCTGCGAGGGCTGAAGCGCCGACCGTTCCGCATGGTGCTGGCCGCGAGCCTGCGCCGAAGCACTGCACTTTTTACGCCCACGGAATATGTGCGGCATCAGATTATCGAGCGGTTTGGAATTGATGAACGCCGCGTGCATGCCACGCTTTTGGCCGCCAATCCCATCAGCGCCAAGCCGGAGCCAATTGAGCGGTTTGGCGACCTGGGCAGATATCTGTTTTACGTAGGTAATATGTACCCCTACAAGAACGTGGGCTCGACCATCCGGGCAATGGCTCTATTGCCGGCTGAATATGATCATTTGGATCTGGTGATTGCCGGCAAACGTGACGAATTCAGTGCGGCACTGGAACGGCAGGCCGAGGAACTGGGCGTGGGCGATCGTGTGAAATTCTTGGGTTATGTGAGCGATGGTGAGCTTGTTTCGCTGTATCGGGAGGCAGAGGCGTATATAAATCCGTCACTGTCCGAGGGGTTTGGGCTACAGGGGCTTGAGGCTATGCTCCAAGACGTGCCGGTCCTGAGCGCCCAGGCTACCTGCCTGCCCGAGGTATACGGCGAGGCAGCCGAATACTTTGACCCGCACGATCCGGCCGACCAAATGGAAGCGATCCGCCGGGTACTAGATGATGATACCGACGTAGACGAGCGGCTACGTAAGGCCGGCCACGAACGCGTAAAACAGTTTTCATGGCGGCGCATGGCCCACCAGACGCTTGATGTATACCGGAGTGGGCGCTAGGCCGGCTTGACGACGATACGGCGGTCACGGCCGTCGCCACGAGACTCGGATTCCACGCCGTCGATATCGCGCAGGGCCATGTGGACGATGCGGCGGTCGGCTGGGTTCATGGGCTTGAGCTCTTCTTCGGAGCCGGAGTCTTTCACGCGCTCCGCGACCTCGCGAGCCATCTCTTCGAGCGATTGGCGCTGGGCTTCTTTGTAACCGGCGATGTCTACGGACACGCGCGGCGCCAGGCCGTCGTGGGCCTTTACGATTTGGTTGAGCAGGTACTCGAGTGAGCGCAGGGTGTCGCCGTGATGACCGATGAGGCGGGGGCTGGCCGGCGTACTACCAATGCTTAGCTTGATGCCGTCGTCTGTGACATCGGCGTCGACGCGGACGTTAACACCAAAGTAGGCCACCATCTCCTCTAGTCGTAGTTTGGCAAATTCGAGTGTGTCGCTCATTATTTCTTCCTTTTCCCCTTAGACTTGTGACCGCGGTGAGGCGCCGGCGCTGCAGGCTTGGCAATAGCTTTGGCCGGAGTAGGCGTGCCCTCCTCAAGCTCACGGACGTCGCGGTTCAAGACAATGTGCTGCTGGATCACAGCCATGGCGCTCGAAGTAAACCAGTAGAGGGGAAGGGCGCCGGGCAAAGACAAGCCAATGAAGAAGGTAAGCGCCGGGAAGACATACGTCATGCCGGCCATCATTTGAGCCTGCGCATCACCGCCCTGGTTCTTGGGAGCGATTTGCTTAGTCTGAATAAACTGAACCAGACCAGCCAAAACAGCGAGGATCGGGGAGGTCTTGGTGAGGTCGATGACGCCGAAGAGCGTGGGCTTGAAGGTGGCGTGGTGATTAATAATTTCGGCAATGGCCGGCAGGTGCTTCACGGGTTCATAAGCAACCTTGGCAATCTCCCCTGCTTTTACGATGTCCTTGAGCACAATAAAGAGCGCCAGGAATATCGGCAGCTGGATAAGCAGCGGTAAGAAGGAGGCGAAGGGATTGATCTCGCGCTCCTTGTAGAGCTCCATGGTGAGCTTTCCCTCAAGAGTGCGGTCGCCGGCAGCCTCCGCCTTGATGCGCTTGAGCTCGGGCTGGAGCTCCTGGAGCGCCCGCTGCGAGTGGAGCTGGCGGGTTACCAGCGGCCACAGCAGCCCCCGGATAATGATAGTAAGAAGAACCACTGCCAAGCCGAAGTCATGCACGAAGGCATAGAGCACGGCCAGCAGGTTGAATATGGGGTGGACCAGAATGGTGTTAAACATTTAGATTGGCTCCCGGCGTGGGTTAACTCTTAATGACGCCGGCACGCGTGAGCGCCCGGACAACCAGCTCCTGAAGAGCGGGGACGGACTGCTCGCTGATGTCGGCGTGAACTGTTACTACTATATCGTAACCAGTAGCCAGTGTCTGCCACTGATCGGCGAGATGGCCGATAATGCGGCGGCGGATACGGTTGCGAACGGTGGCCCGTTTGCTGACTTTTTTGCCCACCACGACAACCGCCCGGCTAGCAGGACGGCTGGACGGTGCGGCTTTTACCGACAAGGGCCCGCCGCCTCCATAAGCACCTTTTTTATAGGTACGGGCAATATCGGCGGCCGTGCGCAGGCGAAAAGCCCGTGCAAGCACGGCGCTAGATCGCGACCCGGGCGCGGCCCTTGGCGCGGCGGCGCTTTAATACGAGCTGGCCGGCGCGGGTCGACATGCGCTGCAGGAACCCATGGACGCGCTGGCGGCGGCTTTTCTTTGGCTGATACGTTCGCTTCGACATAACCACGCTACTTTACGCTATCTGGGGCCGAGAGTCAATGAGGCGCGACCAATTAGGGGTCGCGGACCAGGGCCGTGGTGATGGGCTCGGGTTGTGTCGTATGATTACATCAATGAAACAATCGCAGCCTCAGCCAGCCACACCATCTGCTCCGCCGTACATTGGCCCAG
>DATAMV010000194.1:0-2962 GCA_036266515.1 Candidatus Saccharimonadia bacterium | reverse complement strand
GGTTCAGGTTCAAAATGGCGCACTTCAGCTCACTGCCACCCGCGACGCGGATGGCGAGTGGCACTCAGGTGAGGTCCACTCGAAGTGGAATTACACCTATGGCGAATTTGAAGTCCGCGTGGCGGTTTCCTCGACTGGTCCGGGCGTGTGGCCGGCCGCCTGGCTCATGGGCACCACGGATGCATGGCCGGGAGGCGGTGAGATTGATATGTTCGAAAATATTAATGGCAGCCCCACCGCCTACGGCACCATTCACGGGTCCGGGTCATACGGCCATTGGCAGCAACAGTACCAGTATTCGGGTGCCAATGTGCTTCAGTACCATACCTATAAGGTGGCAAAAGCGCCCAACTTTATTAGTTGGTGGGTCGACGGCATTAAGCGCGGTGAGTGGTCGGCGTCGCAAATCCCTGCCGGAGCCATTTGGCCGTTCGAAGATCACCAAAACTTTGCACTCTTAAATCTCGCTGTCGGCGGCGACTGGCCTGGCCCTAGTACGGCAGCGACGCCCGATAGCATTACCATGTACATTGATTACTTCACCGTTAAAAACGGCCGCTAGATTTTTTGCGGGCTCGGGCCCCGCCACTCCTAACATAAAAAGAACCCCGGAGTGATCCTTGGGGTTCTTTTTATGTAGCTACTTGCCTTACCGGGTGCGCAGGATGAGGTTGCGGGCGCCGGAGAGACTGAGGCTGCTGTTGAGGGTGCGATCGACGGACGCGAGTGTGCCGAGGGCGTTAACCTCGATGCCCTGAGCCCGATTTAGCATGTGCTTTGCTACAGGCAGCGCAGTGAAGGCTAGAGTAAACAGCATCCACATAAACTGGTTGCCTCCGGCCGTTCCATTTACGAGACTGTCGGCGGTGAGCGCAAGTAGCGCTACGAGCCACAACAGGTGCAACCGGTAGGTCACTAAGCTGTCTTTCGCAGCCAGCGCACCCTTGGCCGTCACGGCATAGCCGAGCGGGCGGCGAAGAACGGCGCTAATAGCTGCAGCCGTGTAGACTGGCAGCGTGAGCAGCGAGAGACCCATAGCGTCGAAGCTCAAGTCCCGGCGCTCATGCTTCACAAGGTTGAAGCGGCGCAGCCACAGGAAGAGGCCGAGGTGTGTCGCCATACTGGCGCCCCATAGCATGGCCCATACCTGGGTATCAACACTCATGGATGACACGCCAAGGGCAAGGTAGAGGGCGGTGACCACGTTTCCGAACAGGAACATGATCGCAAGACTTGGGTAGAAGAACTGCAGGCCAGCGTAAGCCACTTTTTGACCAAAGCTTAGCGGGCGCAACATCCGGCTGCTGTGATTGAGAATGATGTCCCAGATGCCGTAGGCCCAGCGTTTTTGCTGGTTGAAATAGTCGGTCCAGCTTGTGGGACCTTCACCAATGGCCAAGATGTCAGGGGTATAGACTCCCTTCCAGCGGTTGCCCGTCAGAGGGTTGTCGGTGCCATGCACAGTGATACTTGTGAGGTGGTCTTCAATGATACTGTCTTGGTAGCCGCCGATCTGATTCCAGGTGCTCACGCGGTAAACGTGGTTTGTGCCAATGAGGAGCGGTGCATCGAGACCGTTGCCGCCACGCTGAACCACACCGGTGAAGATGTAGGACTGAGCTGCGGTAGCTTTGGTGAGCATACTTTCATGAAGGTTTCCGTATACCTGAGGCGCCACCACGAAGGCCACGTCTGGGTCGCGGAAGTACCCAATAGTACGCATCAGGAAGTTGGCGTGGGGGACGTGGTCGGTGTCCATCTGAGCCACGAAATCGTATTCGTGCTCGTGCTCGGCGCGCCAAGCGTTGTGGTTGCCGGCTTTGGTTTTCGCCTTAAACGCACCCGTAGTTTGGTTGTACTGCGGCTTGCCTTTGCGGCTAAAGTGGCGCACGCCGAGTTTGGCCGCGATGGCTTTCACTTCATCGTTATCGCCCTCATCCAAAATCCACACGTCTACCGTACCGGGGTAGGCGATTTTTTTCATGGCGGTGAGTGTACGGGTCATGACGTCGAGCGGTTCTTTGCCCGGTACGATGGTAGTAAGAACAGCGACTCGCTGACCGAAAGCCGGCAGAATCGGCACTGGGTCCTTGGCGCGGGTGGCAAATAGCCACAACGTCGCGCCTTGTACCAAACGAATCAGCTCGATGATCAATATGAGCATGAACCCGGTCCAGCTTAGGACCTGCGTTATGCCGGTGGTGCCGAGGCCGGAATGGCCATTGCCTGCCAGCCACGTCAGGAACGCAAAGCCAACAACTGCGCTGGCCGTAATGATGGCAGCAAGCATAGCGCGCTCGCGTCCGCTCATGACCGGGCGATACTGAACGGCAACATTGCCCTTTGGACGACTCAGCTGGCCGGTAATATAACTATCTTGAAATGTGTACGGACGATCGTGTTTACGCTTGGAAAACATATGCAATAAGGAGCTCCGACACGCGGATTTGCCCCACCTCTTAATGAGGTCACTATATTAGCATATTTGACTATAATTGTCAATATTTCTTAGGCCATTGGAGTCCCATGACCAGGAGCCATACGATAGAATGTTCTGCCATCAGCGGCGCCAATTCTGCGCTTGTAGCTAGATGTCCTCTAGTGTCGGGCCGAGCTTTTCTAGGTCCTCTAATTAGCCTTCGACTTCGACCGCAAACCCGCCGTAGGCCATGCGCTTCATGTCTGTCGGCATTTCGAAGTCAGGGTCGAATTCTTTGCCCATCTCTTCCATGACCTTGGCATTTACTTCATCCCGGTGCTCTTTGGATTTAAATACGATAAACGAAAACCAAACTTCTTCACCGTCTTTCGCCCCTGCCATTTCAGCAAAGGCGCGGGATTTCTCGTCGCCCATTTCTTGTGGCTTGAGGTCGTCACCTCTCGATTCGAAGTAAGAAAGCGCGCCGTGTTTCATCCAGGAATCGCGGCCCATCTCGGCCATCTTCTTATACGCGTCGCGCTT
>DATAMV010000193.1:0-4185 GCA_036266515.1 Candidatus Saccharimonadia bacterium | reverse complement strand
GGTTTGTTAAAAATTCCTGGAGTTGTTCCGGCGTAGGATGATCTCCCGCAAGCATGGGAGTGTAGGGGGTACTTTCTTGTGTGGCTTCCATTGCCCGCATATATAGAGCTGCGAGGGCGTTAAACCGGGCTAAGCCGTCGCGGCCGTTTTCGGTGCTATAGAGGCCTTGCAGGGTCGCAAAGGCTGTGCGCAGGGCCGCATCACGGTCGGCTTGTTCGACCTCGAGCCCACCACTCAGTGCTTCCCGGGCCGACCGTAGTAACCGGTGGCCCTGCGAATCCGATGACTCGCCTGTGTTCAGGCCCTGGCGTTCTTGCCATGTTAGGCCTTCAGCAGGATTGCCCCTGGCGAGCCCCCAATTGGGTGTGGGAACGGCTAGGATTTCCAGATCTTCATGTTCTCTGGAAAAGGCTGCAAACTCCTGATCGTGATCTTCTTCTGGAGCTGTCATAGCCTGAGAATAGCATAGATTTTGCGGATGCAATGCTAATAATATTGGCCGTGGCGGTAGTCGAACTTGTCGTAAATGCGGGTGAGCTCGAGCATGAGGCGGTCGACGGTGAGGCCGCGGCGGATCACGACCGGTGGCTCGGCGGAGAGTTTTCCGGCCTCGTCGACCATCGAGATCATCACGCCCTGCTCGTAGCGGGTTTCGGGGCTGGCGGCGGGCTGCTGCTGAGCCACATAGGCGTCGGCCTCGATGAGCAGATCGGCGCCCGAGGCGATGCGCTCCCCGATGCCGTCGAGGCGGCCGCGGTTGCCCTGGCCGCTCGGGTTGGCCGAGGAGGCGAAGGTGAGCTTGTGGTCTTGTTCCCATATGGCGCGCACGATTTGCTCGCTCGGCTCGCCGAAGCGGATTACGAAGCAGCTGGTGTTACGCGCGTCATGCACCATGGCGTCGGCGCCTTCGGGAATGTATTTGGCCATGGCCTCGGGCCTCCAGGGCAGGATGCAGCCGAGGAGCAAATTTTCCTGGTAGCAGCGGGAATAGAGCTGCTCGATTTGCTCGTTGGTAACGGCTAGCTCGCGCAGCTGCTCAACGGAGCTGCACAGGACCACGGCCGGTTTGCGCTTGGCGCGTTGTTTGAGGTCAAATTTGCGCTCGAGGCCACCGGCGTCGACCGTGGAGATGATGTAGCCGACTTTGGTAGGGGTAACGACGGCTTTGCCGCCTTGACGCAACAGGTCGGTAGCGGTTTTAACGGCAGTAGCGGGATTTTCGAACCAGTGGATGGTGTTTGGCATGTTATTTCCTAATTGCGTTAATGATTTCTTGACTGAGCTTGGTGGTGCTCATGAGGTGGACAGGCCGGAGGTCCTCGGTGCCAAAGCCGGCGTCCAGGGTGTCTTCGACGGCCCGGCGGACACACGCCCCTTCGGCATGGAGCCCGAAGCCTTCGAGCAGCATGGCGGCAGACAGGATCGAACCAATGGGGTTGGCAATGTTTTTGCCGGCGGCTTGGGGGTATGAGCCGTGGATGGGCTCGTATAGTGCGACTTTGCCGCCGACTGAGGCCGAGGGCAACATGCCGAGCGAGCCGGTAATGACGGAAGCCTCGTCGGTTAAGATGTCGCCAAACATGTTTTCGGTGACGACCACATCGAAGCCGGCGGGGTTCTGGATGATTTTCATGGCCGCATTATCGACGAACATGTAGTCAACGGTGACGTCTGGGTGGCGGGCTTCCATAGCCTGGACGGTTTCGCGCCAGAGTCGAGAGGTTTCGAGCACGTTGGCCTTGTCGACGACGGTGAGTTTGTGGCGGCGGGTGCGGGCCAGTTCAAAGGCGTAGGTGGCGACGCGCTCGATCTCGCCGCGCGAGTATTCGGCCGTGTCGAAGGCGCTCGTGCCGTCTGAGCTGCGGCCGCGCTTGCCGAAGTAAATGCCGCCAATGAGCTCGCGGATTACCACGAAGTCCACGTCCTGGACGAGGTCGGCGCGCAGGGGCGACTGGCCGGCCAGGGCGGCGAATGTGATGACCGGCCGCACGTTGGCGTAGAGGCCCAATGTTTTTCGCATGGCGAGTAGTCCTTGCTCGGGGCGGACCTTGGCGGTGGGGTCGTTGTCGTACTTGGGGTCGCCGATGGCGCCAAAGAGGATGGCGTCGGACGATGCGCAAAGTTTTTGGGTGTCGGGCGGGAACGGCTCGCCGGTTGCATCAATGGCGCAGGCGCCGATTTGTCCCTCGGTAAAGCTAAAATCATGTCCGAAGGTTTTGGCGACACGTTCAAGCACGGCCCGGGCACCGGCTGTTACTTCCGGCCCGATGCCGTCACCTGGCAGTACTGCTATGTGCTTTTTCATACGATTGAGTAGTCATCCTTTCTGGTTTTCTCGAAGGCTTCGATGCGCTCTTTCATACTTACGAGGTAATCGATGTCGTCGTAGCCGTTCATGATGCAGATTTTTTTGTAGGGTTGGATGTCGAACGATTCGGTGTGGCCGGCCGCGCTAATGGTTTGCGCCTGGACGTCCACGGTTACCTCGGTGGCGGGGTCGGATGCGATTTGCTCGAATAATTGGCGCAGGAATTCTTCGGACACTTGGATCGGAAGCAGGCTGTTGTTTAAGGCATTGTTTTTAAAGATGTCGCCAAAGAAGCTCGAAACGACGACAGTGAAGCCATAATCGGCCAAGGCCCAGGCGGCGTGCTCGCGGCTGGAACCCGAGCCGAAGTTGCGGCCGGCCACCAAAATTTCGCCGGAATACGTGGGGTCATTGAGTACGAAGTCCGGCTTGGGTTGGTCGTGTTCGTCGAAGCGCCAGTCGCGAAAGAGCTTCTCGGCAAAGCCTTCGCGGGTGATGGCCTTGAGGTAGCGGGCGGGCAGGATTTGGTCGGTGTCGATGTTTTCCTGGTCGATAGGGACGGCTCGGGAAGTAATTTTGATAAGTTTACGTTTCATAGGTAGTTCCTCACGTCTTCAACCCGGCCGGTGATGGCGGCTACGGCGGCGGTGATGGGCGAGGCCAAGAAGGTGCGTGCGCCGGGACCTTGGCGGCCTTGGAAGTTGCGGTTGGAGGTGGAGATGCAGTACTTGCCGGCTGGAATTTTGTCGTCGTTCATGCCGAGGCAGGCGCTGCATCCGGCGCCGCGCAGGTCGAAGCCGGCGTGCCGAAAGACCTCGTCCAGGCCTTCACGTTCGAGCTCGCGGGCTACCTGCGCCGAGCCCGGCACCACGTAGACGGTGAGGCCGGCCGGCTTGTGTTTGCCGCGCACGATGTCTGCAATGCGGCGAAAGTCTTCGATGCGGGCATTGGTGCAGGAGCCCAGGAACACGTAGTCGACCTCGTGGCCGCGCAACGGCCGGCCCTGCCAGTCGGTGAGGCCCATGTACTCGAGGGCGCTGTGGAAGTTTTGGCGTTGGTTTTCGGCCTCGAAGTCGCCGGCCCGGGGGATGTTCTGGGTGATGCCGGTGCCCATGCCGGGGTTGGTGCCGTAGGTCACCATGGGTTCGATGTCGGCAGCGTCGATTTCGAGCACGCGGTCGTATTTGGCGCCGGGATCGGTGCGGAGCGTTTTCCAATAGGCCACGGCTTTGTCCCATTTTGCACCTTTGGGCGCAAATTCCCGGCCCTTCATGTAAGCAAAAGTGGTTTCATCCGGGGCGATGAGGCCGCCGCGGGCGCCCATTTCGATGCTCATGTTACAGATGGTCATGCGGGCTTCCATCGAAAGAGCTTCGATGGCTGATCCCGAATACTCCACAAAATACCCCGTACCGCCCGAGGCCGTAATTTGCGAAATAATGTACAAAATGATGTCTTTGCTCACCACGCCTTTGCCGAGTTGGCCGTTAATGCGGATGTTCATGGTTTTGGGCTTGGTCTGGAGGATGCATTGGCTAGCCAAAACTTGCTCGACTTCGCTCGTGCCAATGCCAAAGGCAATGGTGCCGAACGCGCCGTGGGTACTGGTGTGGCTGTCGCCGCAGACGATGGTCATGCCGGGTTTGGTGATGCCAAGCTCCGGGCCGATGACGTGGACGATGCCCTGGTAGGGGTGGCCGAGGCCGTAGAGCCGCACGCCGAATTCCTCACAGTTTTTGATGAGCTTATTAACCTGGGTGCGCGAGAGCGGTTCGGCGATGGGTTTGTCTTGGTCTTTGGTAGGGACGTTGTGATCCATAGTGGCCCAGGTGCGCTCGGTGCGAAATACGGGGAGGCCCCTCGCCCGTAAGCCGTCG
>DATAMV010000192.1:0-2330 GCA_036266515.1 Candidatus Saccharimonadia bacterium | reverse complement strand
ACCCCAAACCTAATTTCAGCTCGGGCCTTAGCTTTGGCCGCTTCAATTTCGCGGTTGTGTGGCTCAGCTGTGGTGATCAGCTCACTTATAAGTCGCCGGGCTACTGTCGCGGTGTCCTCGATGGCTCTGTTAAATGCGGCTTCATTCACCTTAGACGGCGCTTGGAAGCCGGAAAGTTTGCGTACGAATTGAGTAGCGGCGGCGTGAATCTCTTCGTCGGTCGCCACCGGATTAAAATTAAAAAGCGTTTTAATATTTCGGCACATAAGTTCTCTCCCGCCACCATTCTACCAGTAAGGTATGATAAGACGGATATGAGTACGCTTCATTTCACTGCTAAGATCGCGATTTTGGGCATTAATCCGTACGTGCGCGTCAGCGCCATGCAAGCCGCAGTGCTCAGGCCGGGTTGGCGGCGTCCCATGCCGGTGCTTGTGCAGGTAAATGGCCAGCCGTCTCCTCCATGGCGAATTAATATGATGCCGGCGGGCGACGGCACGTTTTACTTATACCTGCATGGCGATGTGCGCCGGGCGTCTGGTAAAGACGTGGGTGACACGGTCGAAGTGGACGTAAGCTTCGATGATGGCTACGAAGGCGGCCCGGCGCAGCTGCCAGAGTGGTTTGGGCAGCCCCTTGAGCATGACGAAGCGGCTCTGGCAGCCTGGCAGGCCCTGCCACCGAGCCGGCAAAAGGAAATTGTGCGCTATCTCCTAGCGCTCAAATCTGATGAGGCGCGCGAGCGCAATTTGGCAAAGGTGATGGCTATGCTCGAGGGCACGCCGGGCCGGTGGATGGGCCGGGATTGGAAAGATGGGAAATAAAATGAGCCCCGAGTGGGGCTCATTTTTGGTTTGGACTCGAGTCTAGTTCTTGCCGGTAGCCACGGCCGAAACGGTGGCAGCGGAGTCGATCTTGATGCCGGGGCCCATCGAGGTGGTGGCGGCAATAGCTTTCACGTAGGTGCCCTTGGCGGCCGACGGCTTGGCCTTGAGCACAGCGCTCAGGAAGGCGACGGCGTTGGCGCGCAGGTCCTCGGGCTTAAAGCTGACCTTGCCGATAGCCTGGTGCAGGATGGCCTGCTTGTCAATGCGAAACTCCACCTTGCCGGCCTTGGCCTCTTTGACGGCCTTGGCGACGTCGGGAGTGACGGTACCACTCTTCGGGTTTGGCATGAGCCCGCGCGGTCCGAGGATCTTCGCGACTTTACCGAGCTGAGCCATGCCGGCCGGGGTGGCTACGAGCATGTCAAAGTTGGTCTTACCCTTTTCGATCTCGGCAATTAGGTCGGCAGCACCGACGAGGTCGGCACCGGCAGCCTTAGCGGCTTCGGCGTCCTTGCCCTCGGCGAACACGGCTACGCGCACAGTCTTGCCGGTACCGTGGGGCAGGACCACGGTGGCGCGAACCATCTGGTCGGCCTGGCGTGGGTCAACGCCGAGATTGATGTGCATCTCGACGGTGGCATCAAACTTGACGCTGGCGGTTTTGCGGGCCAGCTCAAGAGCGTCGTCGAGGCTGTAAGCCTTACCGACTTCAACGAGCTTGGCGGCTTCACGGTACTTCTTGCCGTGCTGGTGCAGCGGGTTCGGAACCGAGCGCTTAGGGGCCTTGGGGGCATCATCCTCTTCGTCGCGGTGGGCCTTGGCCTCTTGGCGCGCTTCCTCGACTTCTGCTTCGCGGATTGCTTTGGCGCTGCGCTTGCCAGCCTTGGCGGTCTTGGGCTCGCCTTCGGCCGCTTCAGCAGCTTCTTCGGTCTGCTCGGTAGCTTCAACTTCCGGCTGGTTCTCTTCGGCGACGGCTTCCTGAGTTACTTCGACTTCCGGCATGCTTTCCTGGACTTCGGCAACCTCAGCGGCGGTTTCCGCCTGCTCTTTTACTTCTTCGGGGTTTTTCTTCTGGGCCATAATTATTACTCCTCGTGGTCAAACGGCGGCTTGGTGGCCTACCTCCCACGTATTAATTAGTCGACTACTTCAATGCCCATCGAGCGGGCCTGGCCGGCAACGATTTTGCTAGCGGCGTCTAGGTCGTGGGCGTTCATGTCCTTAATCTTCTTTTCGGCAAGTTCGCGGACTTGAGCTTGGGTCAGTTTGCCGACCTTGGTCTTGTTCGGAACGCCCGAGCCCTTTTCGATGCCAGCAGCGCGGCGAATCTGGTTGGCCATGTTCTCGGTCTTAACGGCAAACGTGAACGTGCGGTCTTCGAAGATCTTGACCTTAACGGTGAGTTTGGCGTCACCCATTTCCTTGGTCTGGTCGTTGAAGGCGTTGATGAAGTCCATCATGTTCACGCCGTGCGCACCGAGTGTCGAGCCCACGGGCGGGGCA
>DATAMV010000191.1:0-3210 GCA_036266515.1 Candidatus Saccharimonadia bacterium | reverse complement strand
GCGCGTGGTTGCTATGGTGGGCTTTCAGCATCGTGACGCTCTGCCTCTTTGGCCAACTGCTCTGGACGCACGATCTGATGCCGGCAGCAAACGGCCTATTTTCAGCGGCCGCCACCTGGGCCGATTTTGGCCTCCACGCGAGCCTGGTCAGCCACTTTGCCGCGGGAGCACATCTCTCGATGGCACAGCCGCTAGCAGCCGGCACCCCACTTACTTATCCCTTCCTCATCGATTTTCTCTCCGGGCTGCTACTGCGCGGCGGCTGGACCATCCACGCGGCCCTGCTAATACCCGGCCTGTTCCTGATTATGGCGGCCTTGCAACTCTTGCTTGGCGCCGGAGTCCGCCTGTTCAATCGGATCGGCGGGGCCATACTGGGGCTGAGCCTCATGCTGACCTGCGGCTCGGCGGCCGGCTTCTTCGTGGCCGTAAATGACTTCAACGCTAGCCATCAAAGTCTGGCCGCCTTCCTGAGCCATTTGCCCCAAGATTATTCCAAACCGATACAACCCAATGCCCAGCTCATCAATTTTGTTAGCGACGTCCTGCTGCCGCAGCGCTCGTTCGATATGGGCCTAGCCGTGTTCAGCGTCGTACTCGTCCTTGCGATCGAGGCCCGCCGGCGCGCAAACCTCAAGCTAGCCCTAGCGGCCGGTGGGCTCGTTGGCCTCCTTCCCCTCATCCACGACCACTCGTTTATAATGGCGGCCGCTACGCTCGCCGCAATATGGATTGAAGCTCTTATTACCAAACGGTACCACCACCTGAAGATTTGGACGTTAAGTGGCATTGCGGCGCTGATTGTGGCTGCACCGCAAATCTTATGGCAGGCCCTGGCGACGGGCTACGGATCGGGCGCCCATTGGTCACTGGGCTGGGTTATTAATCCCGGCGAGTCACTCGTCATCTTCTGGGCCAATAATTATGGCATCACCTTATTATTAATGGTGCTTGTTGCGCTTCTCCTGGCCCTACAGAGGCGTTTGCGCCCGTTTCTAGTCTGGTACGCACCCGCCGCAGCGGTGTTTGTTCTAGCTAACCTCTATGCGTTTCAAGGCTATAACTACGACAACCACAAACTCATCATGTATGCCTACCTTATGACCTATCTATTCGTCGGCTACGGCGCCACCTGGATTATCCGGCGAGCACCCGCTGCCGTTATTCCTTTTTCAATTATGGTGATGCTCGCTGCCACGAGTGGCACACTTTCGATCGCCCGCGAATTCCAGCAGCACGATCAATTCGCCAGCAACGACGATATCGCCTTGGCTGGCTGGGCAAAACGTGCCACGCCACCCGACACCGTATTCTTTGCCAATGACCAGTCCAACCAACCACTGGCCACACTTGGCGGCCGTAGTTTAGTCTCGGGCTACCGCGGATGGTTGTATTCGTACCATATTCCTTACAACGACCGGATTGAGGCTATCCAAGGGGCTTTTCTGGGTGGCACCACCACTCACAACCCCTATCACGCCGGATACCTCGCCGTCTCCGCGTATGAGCCCAGCGACTGGACAATCGATCAAGCGGCCATCAGCCACAACTACACCGTAGTGTACACAAATCCCTCCTGGACCGTTTACCGCTTGCCCGATGCTCTCCCGCACCAGTAGACGAATCAGGGTCTGGCCGCTACCATAAGAAATATGGACAAAGCAAAAATTGACGAAATGGAAGATGCAGCGGCCGGGTTCGCTACCCAGCTCGGTATCCCGTATTTCGATACCCGCCCCCACATCGACATCCGCCCCCTTATCGGTAAGCTGACGCTCGTCGGCATGCAGGCCTATGGCATCGTGCCACTGGCCCTTGAGGGCAACAAGCTAACAATTGGCACCAGCGAGGAAACCGACCGCGCCCAGCTTGAATCACTCCGCCATCGCCTCACCGGCTATCAGGTTGAATTCGTCTTTATCTCGCAGTTTGGCTGGAACCGCCTGTTTAACCGTTACAGTGTAGCCGGCAACCAAGATATCCTGGAGAGCGGCGACTTCTCGAACATCGAAAATCAGCTCGAAAACCTCGAGCCCAAATTCATGTTTGAGCCGCTGGCCCAACTCGCCTATCAGATTGGCGCGTCGGACATCCATGTGGAGCCCACCGAGCACGAAGCGCGCATCCGCTTCCGCGTCGACGGCATGCTGCACCCCATTACAACGATCCCGAAAGACCGCTTCGACCTGTTTGCTTCCGACCTCGAAATGCGCGCCGGGCTTAAATGGGGCGGCGACACTCCGCAGGGCGGTCGCATCAGCATGCCGGTTATCAATGATGACGGCGACCAGGTGGAACTCAACATGCGCCTCGAAACCATTCCGTCTTTGCACGGTGAAGATGTTGTAATCAGATTATTCAACCTCAGTATTAAATACCTAACGTTGGATAATCTACAACTATCAGAAGAACACAAGGCCACGCTGTTACGCTCCGTCGCTCATCCGCGCGGCATGGTAATGACCGTAGGACCAACCGGCTCAGGAAAAACCTCAACGTTGTATTCGATCATGAACTATCTCAACAACCCGGAATCCAAGATTGTGACTCTGGAGGACCCTATCGAATACGAACTAGCCGGCGTTTCGCAGGTCCCAGTACGCGGCGACGACCAACAGTTGTTTATGGAGAAACTGCGGGCAGTACTCCGCGAAGACCCCAACGTCATCATGATCGGCGAAATCCGCGACGCCGACACCGCCAAAACTGCCCTCCAAGCCGCGCTCACCGGACACTTGGTGTTGTCTTCATTCCACGCCACCAATGCCTCGGCCGCGGTTTCTCGCCTCATGGATATGATCGGCGAAAACCCATTGCTTGCCTCTTCGATTAAACTCATCATGGCGCAGCGCTTAGTCCGCCGTCTCTGCGATAATTGCAAAACCTTCCGCCCGCCCACCAAGGACGAGCTCCTACAGATCAAAGCCACGCTGGCCGACCTGTCTGCCGACCTTTACCCGCCGCTTGCCGATCTGCAGCTGGCCGATCCGGTGGGCTGCAACATCTGTCACCACTTTGGTTACCAGGGACGCATCAACATCATCGAACAGCTTGAAGTCACCTCGAAAATGGAAACCCTTATCGCCAAAGGCACCGCCGCCACTACCGAAGCAATTGAACAGGCCGCCATCAAAGACGGCATGATCACAATTCTGCAAGACGGTATTATCAAGGCCATGAAAGGTCTTGTCCAGCTCGAAGAAGTCTTCG
>DATAMV010000190.1:0-2902 GCA_036266515.1 Candidatus Saccharimonadia bacterium | reverse complement strand
ATCTCTTCGGCAGAAATTAACCGAGCATCCTTGAGTCCCAAACGGACCTGCGTCTCATGGTTCGTGCCCAGGTATGCCATGTGCTTTTCGGTGGTCGCGCAGAACAGATAGCCCTGGGCTCGATAACCGCATGGATGTCCGAGCTGTTCCTCAAAAGAGGCATAAAAAGGAATCGAGTATAGCGACATCTGAATGTTGACGGGAGTCGAGAACTGGGCGCGGACCCCGCCCATGCTTTTGCCCGTGGATCCCTTCCCCTGCGAAGACTCGCGCTCGATCACCAACACATTGCGGCATCCGGCAGCCGTCAGGTGATAGGCGACGCTCGAGCCGACAATCCCGCCCCCGATGATCACAACGTCTGCCGTGCGCATGAAATTTAACTCGGAAAGCGAGCATTGTAGTGCATCTCGCCACGAGAGGCGGCAATGGCAACTACTGATCTGATTGAGGTTATGCCTTGGTAGCGGCGAGACAACTGTCAGCCGTCGAACCAAACCTCAGAATGATTTTCTTCTGTTTGACGGGGCGAAACTCTTGCCATCCGCCTGGGTTCATACCCATGTGAACGGCTTCCCCAGGCGAAGGTGCCGGGAACTCTCTGGAATCGCTAGTTGATGGCGCTCCGGAAGTGAGGACAAATAATGCATTACTTAAAATATATGGCCGTGCTTGGCTTGGCGCTCTGCATTGCGGGTGCGAAACCGGCACGTGCGCAGGTTTCTGTGGGGGTGGGAATCGGAGCTGGGTATGACGGCTACTCCAGTTATGATAACTACGACAACTCCGGCTACGACAACGACTACGACGATTATGACGATTACGACAACAATGGCTATGGCTACGTAGCCGCACCTCCCGTGTGTCCCTACGGTTATTACGCCTACTATCCCTACGCCTGTGCTCCTTACGGATACTACGGGCCTGACTACTTTATAGGCGGCGTCTTTATCGGCGCGGGCCCCTGGTATCACGGCTACTACGGACACAGCTACTACGGACACGGCTACTACGGGCGAGGTTATTACGGCGGACGAGGTTACTATGGCCGAGGCCATTACGGCGGACGCGGATACTACGGCGGCCATTCGTATGGGCACGGGTACTACGGTGGCCACGGCGGATACGGCCACGGCGGCAACGGATTTCATGGTGGCGCCTACGGCGGTCATGGTGGCGGAGCCTATGGCGGCCACGGCGGTGGGGCATATGGAGGCCACGGCGGTGGGGCATATGGAGGCCACGGTGGCGGAGCTTATGGCGGCCACGGCGGCGGAGCTTATGGCGGCCACGGTGGCGGAGCTTATGGCGGCCACGGCGGCGGAGCTTATGGCGGCCACGGCGGCGGAGCTTATGGCGGCCACGGCGGCGGACATAGCGGAGGCGGCTGGCACGGTGGGGGAGGCGGCCACAGCGGCGGCTCCCATGGTGGCGGCGGAGGCCACGGAGGTGGTGGCGGCCACGGTCACCACTAATCGAAGAGTTTTCTATTGAAAGAAAGGGTCAGGGCTTCGGCTCTGGCCTTTTTCATATGCCGCTGAAATGCCCTTACGGGAAATGCTGCATTACGCTCTTTTCAGCAGACGGCTGATCCAAACCAGAATAACGGCACCGACGAACGCTACCAGAATCGAACCAATGATCCCGCGACCCGGCCAGATTCCAAGCAGGCCGAAAACCCAACCCCCCACGATGCCGCCGAGAATACCGAGAATGATATCTACAACCACCCCGTAGCCGCCGCCCTTCATTACCCTGCCCGCCAGCCATCCCGCGATCAGCCCGACCAAAATCCAGATCAGAAATCCCATCTCTCCTCCTCATCCTCACCACAGACATTCCCGGGACTGAACTCAATAAATTCTTCGATTGAGGCGAGAATAGTACGCTTAGCCGTGGCATTCCGCAATCGCGCCGGGTCTGTCTTCTTTCGAATCGATGCTCTGCCTGGTTAACCCTGCCGCAGCTGAACTTGTGAGGAAGGATTCCCTTACACTAGAGACCCTCCAGGAGGGTGAAAAATGAACCGCCGAGAGATGCTACAGACTGCCGGACTGCTCGCAGGATCAACCGCCGCAAACGTCGTCGCCCAGACGTCATCGGGCTCAACGCTGCCTACACGCAAACAGAAGATCGTGGTCACAGGTGGGCATCCCGGCGATCCCGAATACGGCTGCGGCGGAACCATTGCGCGACTCACCGCACTCGGCCACGAAGTCGTGCTGCTCTATTTAAACGACGGAGCGTGGCAGCAGATCCTCGCCGCGACGCGAATTGCCGAAGCGAAAAAAGCCTGCGAAATTCTGAAGGCAAGAAATGCATATGCAAATCAAGTCAATGGCCACGCAATTGTTGACAACGACCATTACCGCTCGTTTCAATCCACCATTGAAGCCGAAAGCCCGGACGCGGTTTTCACTCATTGGCCTATCGATAATCATCCCGACCACCGCGCAATCGCGAACCTGACCTACGAGTCGTGGAAACAACTGAAGCACAAGTTCGCTCTTTACTACTACGAAGTTTCGGACGGCGACGACACCACACAATTCCCCGCACCCACTCATTACATTGACATCAACCACGTGGCCGAGACCAAGAAAGCCGCCTGCTACGCTCACGCCAGCCAGAGCCCGGATTATTTTTATGCTGTGCAGGACACCGTCGCCACTTTTCGCGGCCTGCAAAACGGCATGAAAAGAGCAGAAGCTTTCATTCTTCAGCTAGGCAGCCCGTTCGACGCATTATCGCGGGCAGTTCTCTCCTGACCAGGAAGTATAAAATTCGCATTCGTCTACAATGATTCCGCTTTACGGAGGTTGAATGCGATTGGTCTCTGCTTCCCTGATGGTTTTCGTCTTCGTCCTTGCCTCGCTCACAGTGCATGCCCAGCAACCACCTC
>DATAMV010000189.1:0-7173 GCA_036266515.1 Candidatus Saccharimonadia bacterium | reverse complement strand
GGTGGCCGGGCGCGAGTAGCAAGACCGCCTCGGGCTCATCTATGCCGGTGAGGTAGTAAAAGTTGGAATCGGGCCGGAACGGGTACTCGAAGTCACCGGGCCGGCGCAAAACGTCGGCGGTGTCGATGATGGCGATGGACTGGGGCCCGATGGCCTCGGCTAGTTTCTGCCGCCGGCTGGTATGGAATTCGGAAGGGATGGATTGAGCTCGCATAACTACATTGTAATGGATTTGGCTGATTCAGGCAGTCGCAAGTTATACTCGTTCCAGAGGGAGGTATCTATGCCAAGTGTATTAATTATCGATGATGACGAGAATATTCGGTCGCAGTATACCGCGGCCCTTAAACGCAAAGGCTTTACCGTACGGCAAGCAGCCGGTTCTAAGGAAGCGCTACAGCAATTCAAGATCTCCGTGCCAGATTTAATTATTCTGGATGTGTTAATGCCAGAAATAGACGGGCTCACACTCCTGGACGCTGCCGATATGGCTACTAACTATCCTGACACCAAGGTGGTAATTGCAAGTAACGTCGACAAGTCCGAATTTGAACGCGAATTATTAGGCCTCAAAGTGGCACGTTACATACGAAAGACTGATTATACCCCTTCCCAGGTGGCAGAAGTGGCGCAGGCAGTTCTGGGAGATTAGGCTGGCGCGTCTGAGGGCGTGGCCGAGCCGAGATGTTGATGAATGACGGTAGCTTTGGCTGGTCCAATGGCAGCCGATAACTCCTCAAGAGTTGCGGCCCGCACGCCCCGCACTGAGCCAAAGCGGCGAATGAGGATTTTGCGGGTGGCCGGACCAATGCCAGGGATGGCGTCGAGGAGGCTCTGGGTTTGGCGTTTGCCGCGCAGAATTGTCTGATAATTAATGGCAAATCGGTGGGCCTCATCGCGCACCCGCTGCAGCAGCTGGAGAATGTGGCTCGTGTGTGGCAGGAGGGTTGTGTCGAACTTCCCGGGCGCGAGACGCCGCACAATTTCCTCTTCGCGCTTGGCTAGGCCAATTGCCGGGATGCTCAGGCCAAGCAGGTCGAGCACGCCAAGCGCGGCCGAAAGCTGCGGCTGGCCGCCGTCGATGAGCAGCAGGTCCGGCTTGGGCCAGGAAGCCAAATTGGCGGGGCTAAACCGCCGGCTCATCACCTCGCGCATATGCCCGGCATCGTCGTTGCCGGCTAGATTCATCTTGAAGCGGCGGTAATCGTCTCTATTTGCGGCGCCGTCGGTAAATACCACCATGCTGGCCACATTGTCGACTCCGCCGAGGTGCGAGATATCGTACGCTTCAATCCGGCGCGGCTCGCTCGACAGCCCCAGCAGCTCGGCTAGTCCCACAAGCGCCTGGTCGCGCGACAAATCAAAGGCCTCGGTGTCGCCGAATACCATTTGTTTGCCAAATGATTTGAGGTCGGTGAGCTGATCGCGCAGGCGGGCGGCGGTTTCGAAATCATGCTTCTTGGCGGCGCGTTGCATGTCGGTCTCCAGCGCGCTCATGAGTTTGGTTTGCTCACCCTTGAGGTACATTTCGAGGCGCCGTATGGTTTTGCGATAGTCTGTGGCCGTGATAGCCCCCACTTCCGGTCCTGGGCAAAGCCCCAGGTGATAATGCAGGCAAGCGCGTTTGGGCCAAACTTCGTGCGTCACATACGGAAACACCTTGCGCAGCAGCCGCATGGCCCGGCGCAGGGCATCGGCCGAAGTGAAGGGCCCGTAATAGTGGGCTTTGTCGTCCATTGGACGCCGCACATAGCTCATTACCGGAAATTCGTCGGCCGAGATCTTCACGTACAGCCAGTTTTTATCGTCTTTAAGATCAATGTTGTACTTGGGTTTGTAGCGCTTGATGAACTCAGATTCCAAAAACAGCGCCTCAACCTCGCTGCCGACGGTGATCCACTCAGTGTCGGCGATTTCGGCTACCAGGAGCGTGGTTTTGGGGTCTTTGTGCTTGTTTTGGAAATAGCTCATGACCCGGTTTTTGAGTATCGAGGCCTTGCCGATGTAGATAATCTTCTTGTCGGCGTCGCGATGGAAATACACGCCGGGTTCGGCGGGTAATGTCTTTAATTTTTCGCGCAGAGGGTCAGTCATTTTTCTATTATACAATACTATTCATTGATTAATATGGGTACTTATTGTATTGTATGCTAACTCGCATGGATCTTGGGCCCCCGCCCTCTGATGAAGGGATTCCGAATGAGCAACCGATCGTTGCGTTTTGTCCTTCCGCGAGTTGTCGGCGCCCCTGAGGCGGCCGGCGTTGGCGTGACCACCGAGGTCCTCGCCGAACTGATGGCTGGTGTCAACCAGCTCCTGATCGACGCTCAGCCTGTTCCCGGCTCAACTGTCGGGTACATGCACGGCGCAGTCGTGACGGAGGAGGGGAATCTCCAGCCGTTCATGGACGCGGTCATCTTCCCGCCGGGTGCGCCCGACGGCTGACCATCGTCCGCACCACCCGTTCCCGTCCGGCCATGCGCCGGGCGGGGGCGGTTCCCCGGATTTATTGCTATTTTTATCTATTTATTGTATCGTTTGCTAACCCGAAAGGGTTTGGGCGTATACGCCCCCGACGAGAGGATGCTCCACATGCTCACGAAGCGTCTCACCACCCAGCCGGTTCCATTCGGCGACCCGGAGGAGCTGGATCGCGGTGCGGTCCCCAGGGCCGTGACCAACCTCCTGGTGCATGCACACCGCGCCATGCGGGGCGAGCCCAGCGGCACCTACGGGTTGGAACTCTCCATGGTCGTAGACCAGGACGAGGGCACCGTCACGTACGTGTGCGACATCTCCGAGGTTCCTGGGCGCCGGGCCGAGTAGGCCCGTTCCAGGCTCCCCTGTCGGAACAACCGTCCCCGTCTGGCCACGCGCCGGGCGGGGGCGGTTCCCCGGATTTATGCAAGAAAGACCCGCAAATCGCGGGTCTTTCTTTAGGTTATGGAACCGAACTATTTTTTGGTTTCGGCGCTGGTTTTCTTGCGGCTGTTGCGGCCACCCTCGGCGGCGGCTTCGCGGACTTCATCTTTCGGGCGATTCGCAAAGTTGCCTGGGTTATTATCTTTCCCCTGTTGAGCGCCAATTTGTGAGTAAAACTTCGGTCCGCGCTCCCTCAGGACCTTTTGTCCTCCCAGTCGACCGGCCTCCGCAGTGCTCATGGCGCCGGTTTTGCTGGTTTTGGTGTCAGTCTTGGTTGCCATAGGATATCCCCTCCCATTACAAATTCCACCCTAACAGCACAGCCGAGCCTGTACACCCATTGATCTCATGAATATTGCACGAAATATAAGCGGCAATTTAACAGATCAGGATAAGCGGTTTCGTTAGTTTACCGGCGAAGTACCGATATTCCCCTGCGGGAAGCCAGTGGGATTGAAGCCGGGTTGCAGCCCGGCCGGACCCTTAGCGCCCTGGATCGAGGCCAGACTAAGGGTTGAGACCGGCATGCCGACCTGGGCTTGCATTGGGCTGGTAGCGGGCGCGTGAGCCAGATCGGCAGCGAATACCGGCCGCGATAATACAATGGCCGCAGTAGCGGGCGCCGGAGCGACCACGACGGTGGCTTTGGCGACCGGAACGGGCGGCTCGAACGAGACCGGAGCCTTGGTTGCCAAAATGAGCCGCCCCACGCCAATGCCGCCGATGACGGCCGCGGCCATCCAGACGAGCACAAGGGCACCTTGGAATTGACGGTTGCTGAGGCGAGGACCGGCTTTTTCGGCTGGGGCGGCCGCGACGGGCATGACTGGAGCGGCTGACAAAGTTTCTTCAAATGTCACCGGCTGGTTGCGGCGGGTTTTCTTGGCTTTGATGGGTGTGGACATGTGATCTCTCCTTATACACCCTCCAAAGTTATGTATTGTCAGCTATGTGCGAATTGCAGGCATTCCGGCCGGTGTCTTAGCACCGACGTTTTTGGCAAAAATGCGGGCCAGGTAGCGGCCGGTGTGGCTTTCGGGGGCCTTGGCTACGCGCTCGGGTGAGCCCACGGCGATGACTTTGCCGCCGCCGGTGCCGCCTTCGGGGCCCATATCGATCAGCCAGTCGGAGCTCTTGATGACATCAAGATTGTGCTCGATGACGAGCACTGAGTTGCCGGCGTCCACGAGCGCATTTAGCACGGCGAGCAAGCGGTTCACGTCTTCGAAGTGCAAGCCGGTCGTGGGCTCGTCCAATATATATAGGGTGCGGCCGGTAGAACGGCGGGCCAACTCGGTTGCCAGCTTAATACGCTGGGCCTCGCCGCCCGAGAAAGTGGTGGCGGACTGGCCGAGGTGAATGTAGCCCAGGCCGACATCATTGAGCGTCTGGAACTTGCGGCGGATGGCTGGAATATTCTCGAAGAAACCGAGTGCCTCCTCGACAGTCATGTCCAGGACCTCGGAAATGTTCTTGCCCTTGTAGCGAATTTCGAGGGCTTCACGGTTGTAGCGGCGGCCTTTACATTCTTCGCAGGTCACATAGACGTCCGGCAAGAAATGCATTTCGATCTTAATGATGCCGTCGCCGCGGCAGAGTTCGCACCGTCCACCTTTGACGTTGAAGCTGAAGCGGCCCGCCTTGTAGCCACGGATTTTGGCTTCTGGAACCTGGGCGAATAGCTCGCGGATGTCACCGAAGACCCCGGTGTAGGTGGCGGGGTTGGAGCGTGGTGTGCGGCCGATCGGTGATTGGTCAACATTGATGACTTTGTCTAAGTTGCCGAGGCCCACGATTTCGTCGTGTTTGCCGGGCAGGTCGCCAGCACGGTGGTAAACCTGCGATAGTTTTTTGGCAAGGATGTCGTTAACGAGCGAAGACTTGCCCGAACCGGATACGCCCGTGACTGATACAAGCATGCCGAGTGGGATTTCCACGTCGATGCCGGCCAGGTTGTGCTCGCGGGCGTTTTTAATGACCAGTGACTTGCGATTGCCAGGCCGGCGCTTTGAGGGCACGGGGATAGACCTGGTGCCGGCCAAATACTGGCCGGTGAGGCTGTCTGGGTTGGCGACGAGCTGGCTGGGCGTGCCCGCCGCTACCACCTGGCCGCCGTGCTCGCCGGCCGCTGGTCCAATGTCGATGACGTAATCGCTCGCGCGGATAGTGTCTTCATCGTGTTCCACCACGATCACGGTGTTACCGAGGTCACGCAGCCGCTCGAGTGTCGCGATGAGGCGGTCATTGTCGCGCTGGTGGAGGCCGATTGAAGGTTCATCCAGGATGTAGAGCACGCCCATAAGGGATGAACCGATCTGGGTCGCCAAACGAATGCGCTGGGCTTCGCCACCGGCCAGAGTATTCGCACTGCGGTCGAGGGTGAGATACTCAAGGCCAACATCCCGCAAGAAGCTCAGGCGTGCCCGGATCTCTTTGAGGATCTGGGAGGCGATCTTGGCTTCGCGCTCACCCAGCTTGAGGTTTTCAAACATCTTGGTGGCCTCGCCGATCGACAGCGTCGTCAGGTCAACGATTGATTTATCGTTGATAGTGACAGCCAAGATTTCGGGCTTGAGGCGCTTCCCATGGCAAACGGGACATTCGCGCTCGGCCATGTATTTTTCAATGTCTTTGCGCACAAAATCCGAGTCGGTCTCATGGTAGCGGCGTTCCATATTCGGAATAACGCCTTCAAACGTTGTGCGGTAGGTGCGGCCGCCCGGGCCATGCATTACGATCTCGGTGTCGCCTGAACCATAGAGCACGATCCGCAGATCGGCTGGTTTCATTTCAATGACCGGGGTATCCAGCGAGAAATTGAAGGTGCGGGCTACGCCCTCAAGCAACTTGGTGTACCAGTTCATGCGGCTGGTGGTCTTGGCCCACGGCCGGATGGCGCCTTCGGCCAAGGTCAACCGGCGGTTGGGAATGACCGCCTCAGGGTCAACCTCAAGCCGCGTGCCCAGACCGGTACAGTGCGGACAGGCGCCGTGTGGCGAGTTGAAGCTGAAGTTGCGGGGTGCGACATCCGGAAGGCTGACTTCGCGGTGCACCGGGCAAGCGTAATGTTCAGAAAAGTTTTGTTCGTGACCATCGTCCGGCGTGAGGACCTTAATGACGCCGTCGCTTAAGTTCAGGCCCTGCTCGAGGCTTTCGGTGAGGCGCTGACGGATGTCGTCGGCGACGACCAGGCGGTCGACAATGGCTTCGATGGTGTGCTTCTTTTGCTTATCGAGCGCCGGGAACTCGTCGATGTCGATAATAGTTCCGTCGACTCGCAGGCGCGTATAGCCGGCCTTGCGGAGCTCCGTGGCCACGGTGCGGTGTTCGCCTTTTTTGTCATCGATGACGGGAGCTAGCAGCATGAGCTTAGTGCCGGCCGGGAACTCTAGGATTTGGTCAACGATTTGGCCGGCGGTTTGGCGTAGTACCTCGCGGCCACAAATCGGACAGTGCGGGATACCGACACGTGCATATAGTAGCCGCAGGTAGTCATAAATTTCTGTGACGGTACCAACGGTACTACGTGGGTTGCGCGAGCTGGATTTTTGGTCGATAGAAATGGCAGGCGAAAGGCCGTCGATCTGGTCAACATCGGGCTTCTCCATGAGGCCCAAGAATTGGCGGGCATAGGCCGACAGGGATTCGACATACCGTCGCTGGCCTTCGGCGTAGATGGTATCAAACGCCAGCGAAGACTTGCCGGAACCAGACAAACCGGTGATGACTACAAGTTTGTCGCGTGGAATTTCAACGTCGATATTCTTGAGGTTATGTTCGCGGGCGCCCCGCACCACAATTTTGTCTGCCATTTCACTCCACCTTGAGCTCTGAAGCTCGGCATTACGAAGTGAAATTGTATACGATTTTTGCTTAACTTGCAACGTGAGTGCCCTCCCCTGTTGTTCGCAGTATACCGAACGTTTACCGAACAGGGAAGAGTTTTTGTGCGCTAACGGCTCAGTGGCACGGGCTCAGGTTGGAATTTGAGCTCGGTGTACTCAAAACATTGCCGTCCCTTGTCGTGCTCATCGGGATTGGGCATGGTAGCATACGACGCGGGAACGCTGCCGTTTACCTGATGTTTGGTCATAAATGTGGCACACAGCTCATAACTAACTGGGCCCGTGACCTGGTATTGGTAATTACTAAGGCGCCTGGCCACATCGGGGCTTAGCTGGCTAACCTGGCCGAGGGCGGCCGGGAGAGTGTTTGTTCGGAGGTAATACTGATCGACGGCGTTTTGGAGCG
>DATAMV010000188.1:0-2824 GCA_036266515.1 Candidatus Saccharimonadia bacterium | reverse complement strand
CGAGGTACAGGCATTTGCGGACGGCCTGATGCCAGACCTTGATGAGGCTTTGGGCGCGCATGGCGGCGTTGCCTTCCATGCTGTCGAGAATCGCTTGCTGTAGCTCGGGGTTGCGGTTTTGTTCGCGTAGGGCGTGCAGGTTTTCGAGCTCGCCCGAGAAAATTTGCTTGCCCTTATTGACGGGTGACGGATGCGAAGCCACTTCCTGTGGATCGATTGTGTGTGGGAAGGTTTCGGCTTGTTCGAGGGCGCCGGCAATGTAGAGCTCGATCATGGTGCGCACACACTTGGAGCAGCGCCCGCAGTTGTAAGCGCCCTTGGGGTTTACGTAGCACACACGTAGGTACTTGAGTGCCACCGGCGATTTTGCGATCTGCCAGCGGACTTTGTTGAGGCGTCCCGCTTCGGTGCCGTCATGGATGAAGGTAAGTTTTTCAGTCGACCAGAGTGGGTCGGTGGCCAGGGTTGAACCATAGGGCACCTGCTCCTCAGCCGGGAAGGTCGACGGGATGTAAATACGGCTGAAGCCCCGGCGCAGGAACAAACCAATAGCAGCCAGGCCGCCGCCGTGAGCGAAGTCCCATGAAATAAAGGGAGTCAGAACGTCATATAGATTGGTTGTGACCGTAATCAGCTCGGCGTCTTCGGCGTCGGCAATGGCTTGAACGTTACGCGAGGCCAGTTCCCAGAGGGTGGGCTCGCTCAAGTCGATGTCGAAGCCATTCACAAAAATGAGATTCTTGATGCGGCCGTTTTTCTCTTTGTCGTTTTTGTGCTTGAGATAGGTATAAAACGAATCAACGCCACCCGTAAAAAACGACGCGGTGCCGGTGCTGGTGTGCTCGTCTGCAACGATTACGTCGGCTTTAACCTTGACGTCCTTGAGTCCTAGGTCCCAGCCCGTGGCTATTTTCATGATCTCCATCATGCCGTCGTAGAGCTGCTTCGAGATGCTACCTTCAATAATTAAATCCTCACCTTCCTGCATAGCCGGAAATAGTAGCGCGGCTGCGAACGAGCTGGCGTCCTTGCAAACTAAGTCGTCGTGGGTGCGCTTAACGGTAAAGTAAATCGTGTCCCAGCCGATCTTGCGGACTTTGCAGCGCGCCGATAGCGTAGTGGTGGTTTTGGTGTGGGACAGGGTGAGGTCTTTAATAATCATGGGTTTCTCTCTATTAACGGTAAACGCGCGAACCACTACTTGCGTAAATCAGATCTTTGTTATTGTCAAGGAAGCTGGTGGGATATTGATAGATGAGGGAGTCGCCGTTGGTGTAGAGCGTGGCCCGGTCTTCGGCGGTGGCAGCATGGCCGAGGAATACATAGGCGTCGCGCGGCAGCACGCTGGGGAAAATGTCGTTTTCGAACTCAATGTCGCTGAACTGGCGCAGCAAATTGGCGGGGTAGCGGTCGGTGGTGGCGCCGGTGATGGCAGCATCGGGATTGCTAAGCATGGCGCTGTGGAGCCAGTCGATTCCTTGCTCCTCGGTGGTGTGCGGGTAGTATAAATCGTAATATTTGCCGCTATTTGCCAGATGCAGCTGCGGCGGATAACCGCCGAGCGTGGTGGTAATGACGCCCGTGGATGACAGCAAGAAGCCCACCGCGCAGGCCACGCCAAAGGCGTTGCGCAGGCGCGGCCAGCGCTTGGGGATGATGAGGAGGCTAGCCAGCGCGATTGGCACGCCGCCAATGATCAGGGTTTGCTGGAAGGCACGCAACAGGCCATATTGCCCCGAAAGTACAGGCAGTAAAACAATGGCGGCCACCATGATTACGGAAGCTACCTGGAACAGCCGGTAGTCGTAGCCGTAGCGGACACTAAAGGTTCGGCGCACGAAGATCACCAGGATCCCAACACCGAGCAACAGCTGGAGAGCCAGGGCAGAACCCTGCCGCATCGCCGTGTTAAACTGCGCGACCGGGAAGTGGAGGCTCTTGAGGAATTTTCCAATGCTGGTCAACGGCAGGTTTGGTTCGTCGTCTACGAGCGGGTGGTAGCCGGCGTAGGTGTGCGGCGGGTAAAGACTGCCGGCAATCGTACTCTTTTGGTGAGTGCTGGTTTCTTTTACGTATTCGTCCAGACGCTGCTGGTCGGTGAGTTTAGCCCCACCAAAGAAGCTGTAGCTGGTGTCACTGGATTTGGTGTCTCCGGCCAAGCCCGTTTGAATGCTTTGGATTGTGGATTCGGCGACTTTAAGGATGTTACCACCGGTGTTGGTTAGCTGGACGCTCCAGATGTAACTGGCGGCTAGAAGTACCACCACTAGACGCTTGGTGACGGCAGAGGGCTCTGGCCGGCGCCAGCGCATAATGCTGGCAAACTGCAGGCGCCGGTTGAAGCTGGCAACCCAGGCTAGAGCTTGCAGCCCATACCGCAAGCCAAGCACCATGATGATAAGGGCAAGCATTGTGTAGGTAGTGGAATAATGCGACAGCACCACTCCAATACCTAGAATGGCCACGAGCCAACGCTGACGGCGCAGGGACCACCCGCGGTTAAACATCGCCAAAAACATTAAGCCCAGGAAGAAGAATGCGATTTCCTGGCGGTTTAGCATGGGCATGTCGGTGAAGTAGGTGGGGAAGGCCATGAAATAGATGGTGGCAAGCATTGCGATGAAGCGGGTGGTGTAACGGCGGCCAATGAGGTACACAAGCACCGGCACGAACGCAAAAATGACCTGAAATACCGTCTTAAACACCCAAACGGGAGCTATGCCTGTGACCTGCTGAACGACGGTTGGTAGTACGGTGATGCTCAAACAAGCATTGTATGCATCCTTGATGGAAGCAACGTTCCAGTGCAGGTCACTCAGTGTTG
>DATAMV010000187.1:0-1682 GCA_036266515.1 Candidatus Saccharimonadia bacterium | reverse complement strand
TGGGCAGTGCGCGGCGACCTCCTGGGGCTCCTAGTCTGGGGCATCGCGATCGGTTTCCTAGCCACCCGTCTCTTCCGCTGGGAGTAGCCCATATCCGAACAGACCGGCTTTGGTGTATGCTTGTATCTGTACAGCACCAAGGAGCATCTCATGACGAAAGAAACGAAAATCCTGATCGCCGCCCTGGTTGTGATTGTCGGCGTGATGGCCGGGCTATTTATGCTTGCTAACTCCGGCTCCAACACTCCGCCAGTGGGCGACAAGACCAAAATTACCCGTCCCGACAGTCACAAAACCGGCAGCGGCCCTGTAACTATGGTGGAATTTGGTGACTACCAATGCCCAGCTTGTGGCGCCGCCTACCCCAACGTGAAGCAGCTTTTGGCCGATTATAACGGCAAAGTTACCTTCTACTTCCGCAACTTCCCGTTAACGAACCTGCACCCCAACGCCATGGCCAGCGCCCAAGCCGCTGAGGCCGCGGGCGACCAAGGCAAGTATTGGCAAATGCACGATATGCTCTACGAGAACCAAAAAGACTGGTCAACCGTAACAGACCCCACCAGCACGTTTGTAAATTATGCTCAGAGTCTGGGTCTCGACACCACCAAGTTCCGCAACGCCATCATCAATAAGGAATTCCAGTCGGTCATCGACCAGGATATTGCTGACGGCACCGCTCTCAACATCCAGGGCACGCCTACCTTCTACTTCAACGGCACGGCTTACTCCGGCGACTCAAGCTACGCCAGTCTCAAGAACAAAGTCGACGCACTACTCGGCTCTACGTCGGCCGCCAGTGCCAGCCCGAGCCCATCGGCCTCGCCCGCAGCTTCGCCGCAGCCCTAAAATTCGACCGGGCCGGTTTCGTGGGGCACGTTCTGCGACCGGACCTCATATTCTACATCTGTGTCTGGACCGCAGTGCACATGCACCAGTTGGTTGACCAGCATCGCGTGGTCCTTCGCCCCAAGTTTTGATAAAACCACGCCAATGCTATGTTCAGAAATCTTGATGTTGCGGCGCCTAAAGCCGGTGAGGCGCGGCCACTTAACGCCCGCTTCCTGGCCGGGCGCGCCGTCGGCTCGCTCCGGACGCACCGGGGGCTGCTTAGCCGTATCAATGCGGCCGCCGTGCACCAGCACCGTGAGCGCGACATCCTGGTCGGCCCGGTTAGCCGCATTATGCACAGCAAATTTCACCGGCAGCACGCCGTCTTCTACATCGTCCGCGTAATCAAGGAGCTTTTCGTAGTAGTGCTTGAGCGCCCGCCGGTAGGCCAGCCAGTCCTTGTGGCTCAGGATTCCCACGCTCGGCCACGACAATTTATGGATCAGACCGCGCCCCTTCTCGGCAATCTTGCGTTCTACATATTCCATCTCGGTCCGGATGTAACGTAGTTCAGCGTCATAATCCGGCTCAATCAGCTCGGCTGTAATCATATAATGTGGCGCAGCCGACTCCATCACACCTCAAAAATAACCATTACCTCTATGGTAGCATCAAAAGCCAGCTCGCGTACCTTGAAGCACCGCGAAGAAGAATGGCCAATGCAAACCCGGCGTTCTTGGAGCAGCTGGTTTTAATTTCTAAAAGGAAACACCCCGCTGGCAGGCCAGCGGAGCGAGTCCGTAAAACCTGAGCGGGGTGAGGCGTGTCTTTCAGCCGGCAAACCAGTGCTC
>DATAMV010000186.1:0-4310 GCA_036266515.1 Candidatus Saccharimonadia bacterium | reverse complement strand
AGCGTCACCACGCCGACCGTCGACACGTCAAAGTTGGTGCCATCCACTTGCACGGTGCCGCCGTTTTGGCCAAGGCGGATGGTGCCACCGGTGGCATTTCCGATCAACACGTTTTGGGTATTGGCAGCCGTCGCAATATTGATGGTGCCGGAGGTAGCGGCTTGCACACTTACGGCTCCGGCCCCATTGCCACCCTGGATGACAGTAGTATGAGCAGCCCCACCAACGCTACCAATCGTCACGTTCACGGTCCCAGTAGTAGTACCGGCGGTGCCGATGGCCACCGAATTAGTGGTGCCTGTTCCCGGAACACCGTTGGCAATATTGACCACTTCCCCACCCGAGGTCGTAGACGTACCGTTACCGATGCTGATGGTCTGCGTGTGAGCCGTGAGGTTAGCCGAACCGATCGAGATCGTGTTGGTGGCATCGGCTTGGCCGACCGTAATAGTGCCGGTGGTGTTGGTGTTGCCAATCGTGTACGTGGCGGCCGCCGCCCCTTGCAGCGCGATGCTGGTGGTATTGGTCGTGCCGCCAATTGTCACACCGGTGGCCGTCGTGCCACCCAGGCTCACCGCTCCAGTGATCGAGTCGAACAACGGACTCGTGAAGCTGGTGTTGGCGCGGCCCGTCGCCGAAATCCGGAAGTTGGCCGTCTGGTCCGAAGCGTTTTGGTTCTGGATGTAATTGTTCGACCCGCCGTCCATACCAGCAAAGTTCCACCCCGTACCGTCGTATACCAGAGTAGCCGTAGAGTGCGGGTTAAAGGTGGTGCTGCCAATAATGAACGAGTTCGTAGCGTTAATGTCACTAATGTAAATAATGGAGCCGGCACCGGCCGCCGGAGCAGGAAGGGTGTACGTACGGCCAGAAGCCGTCGGCGAAATCGTAAAGCTGGTGTAAACATCAACCGTGGTGGCGGCCGTGCCAATTGAACCCGCCGCCAGGTCACCCAAAGCCAGCGAGGTGTTCTTGGTGGAGCCGTTATTCACCAGCGCGCCGGTACCAGCCGAAGCACCCACTTGGGCAACGCCGTTGATGGTCGTCGTGGCAGCTGCCCGCCCAATGTTGATCGCGGTCACATTCGTCGCGCCGATGTTGATCTGACCCAGCGTCCCCGTGCCGCTCTTCGTTCCCACATCGATCGTCACGTTCCCGCTCGAGGTATTGGTGCCCGACCCGCTACCGCTCAAGATAAACACCGTTCCCGTTGCCTGCCCCGAACCGCCCGTCACGTCACCGCTCTGCAGCTGGATGGCCGGCGTGGTCGTGTTCAGGTTCGGTCCCGTCGTTTTGATCTTTGCGGTTGTGCTCGCCCCATCCCAAACGAAGCCCACCAGGTTGTTTTCATCCGGCGAGAACACAGAAATCGCCGGCTGGTTATTCGTAGTCGAGCGGTTATCAAAAACGCTGATCCCCCGCGCATTGTAGTTTGTACCATTAATGCCAAAGGCCAAAATTTGGCCGTTCGCGCCCGGGTCGTACACAGGGATATTGATCTTCGACCCTACGTTTGCTCCCTGCGGCGAGAGGAACGAATCCACGGAACTAACGCCACCACCGCCACCCAACCGCAGCGCCCCGTTCACGTCCAAGCCGTTTACGCCGGTGGCCAGGCCAAATGCACCCACGCCCAAGTTCACTCCCACCCGCGAGTTTGTGCTGTCCACCTTCAGTACGCTGCCGCCGCCCGCGCCCGCCGTCACGTTGAACACGTTAGTGCCCGTCGCCGGCTGCACCGTGGTCGCCCCGTTTACTGTCACTGCCCCACTCCCGGTCTTAAACGTCCCGGTGCTGGCACTCTGGTCAAAGCTGCCATTCACGCCACTACCAGCGAAGGTAAGGTCGCCATTCGTTCCTACCGTCAGCTTGGTGGTGCCATTGGTGCGAATGTTAAGCGCAAAGTTGTCATTCGTGCCCAAGTCGCCTGCCACACCGAAGCTATTGCCACCCTGGATAAACGCCGAACCCGACAGCGAGATGCCGTTACAGGTCGCGATCTGGTTCGAAGAGTTGCGGCAAAGGAGGGTCGTAGAGTCCGCCGTACCCACATTGGCCGTCGTAATAATGCCTGTGTTGCCAACGCTAAATTTGCTTGTACCGCCCACCTGGAAATCGGCCAAGAGGTTAGCCGCGCCGGGTGCGCTTGTCTCGGTCACGTTCAACTTAATCCCGGTGTAATTCCCACTCGTCGCTTTGTTAATCGTGGTAGCCAAGTCATATGCCACTTCATTGCCCGTCGCGGCATTTTTGGTGACGGCGCCGGTCAGCGAAGCCCCGGCCGCCGGTTGCAAAGCCAGCGTCCCAGCCGCAGCCGTCGCAATCGTTACGGCGCCAGCCCCGGTAATGTTCCCAATCGCCACGAGGTTCCCAGAAGCGTCAATCCGCTGCGTACCCGCTCCCGCTCCCGTATTAATCCCGGTCGTACCGTTAAGCGTGGTGCCAGTAATCGTGTTAGCCGTGGCAATTGTGCCGAAACCACTCGCAATCGACCCGCTCGTTAATGCCCCCACCTGTGTCAGGTTCGAGTAGTTCACCGCTGAGCCAATCGCCGCGTTCTGGAGGATGCCCAACCCCGAAATGAGCTGCGTACCGTTATAGCGCAGGATGTCGTTCAGGCCGGTGCCAAAGGCAATGCCGTAGTAGGTATTGTTGGTGTGGGCCGTCACGTTGCCAAAGCTGAGCCCGGTCAGAGTATTAGAGCCACCCGCGTTATCAGTACCGGTTAGGTTGATCGCCTCACCCAACAACGTGGTAGTGCCGCTCGAAGCGCTGTCGGTAGCCGCCAGCGTCGTACCGGTGCCCGTGATGTTCGAGTAATTCTGCGTAATAGTACCCGTGCCACTGGCCGTACTAAGGTTCTTGCCCGCAGCCAGCGTGGTGTTACCATTCAGGCCCACCGCCCCGGTAGTAGTCCCAAACGAACCTGAGCCGTTGAAAGCCACGCTGGGATTGGACGTGGTGTTACCGACATTCACAGCATTAGCGTTCGTCCCCGCAATGTTAACCGACGCTCCCCCACCCGCATCGATGTCTAGGTTGTTCCCGCCGTTACTCTGTACTGTCAGCTGCCCGGAGGACGTCGGCTTAATCGTACTGCCAATCGTAATGTCGGCCCCAGTCACCGTCAGCGTTCGTGGCGTCGTACCGCCGGCCACCGTAAAGCCATCGGCCGCCGACGTCAGGGTTAGACCATTAAACGATGATCCGCTAAAGCTGTTTGAGGCGTTCGAGAGCGTCACTTGATTAGAGTAGGTCCCCGAGAAGCCGGCATTCTGCAGCACCCCAGAGCCGTTGATAATGGAAGACCCATTCACCACCAGCACGTTATCGTAACCGGTCCCGGCAAAGTTCAAACCGTTAAATACGTTGTTTGCGGCAGCAGCCGGGTTAGTGAAATACAACGCCGAGTTGGTGTTGGTGCCACCCGAGGTAGCTGTTCCCGTGAGGGTAATCGTCTCGCCCTTTACGGCCACGTTGCTGGCGCCGCTATTCGAGTTAGTCACCGACAGGGTCTGGGCACTGGCGGCCGCCGCCGAGCTAAAGGTCTGCGTCAGCGACCCGCTGGTGAGGGTCAGGTTTGCCCCGCTTGCAATGGTGGTGCTGCCGTTTAGTTGCACCGCGCCCGAGCCGGTGGTGAACGTACCGCCACCACTCTGCAGGAAGTTGCCGCTCGCCATACTCACCCCAGTCAGACCAGTCACCGCACCACTCGAGCTCAGCACAAAGCTCGGCGTGTTGATGAAGTTGGTGTAGCCGGTAGCCGATGCAAAGTTAACGCCGTTGGTGATGGCATTGGCGCCAGCGCCACTGCCAGCCTCAAAGTTCACCCCGTTCAAAGTATTGGTGCCGGATGCTGGAGTGTTGTTGGTAGGCGTCAAGTCAATCCCCTGCACCACCACGCCGGCGCCGGCCGTGTTGGAGTTGGTGAAGCTCAGCGTCTGGCCGTTACCGGCAGCACTCGAGTTATAGGTCTGCGAGTATTGCCCGCCGGCCAGGGTCAGGTTCTTGCCCGAAGCCACTGTCGTGCTCTGGTTCAGGTTGATCGCGGTCGCGTTGTTGGTCCCCACCGCCAATACCCCGGCGCTGGCCGTATCCAAGAGCGGCGTCAGCACCGAGGTGGCCGCCGTCACGGTGCCCGTAAAGCTCGCGGCACTAGAGATTGTCTGGCCGTTGATAGTATCCGTAGTGCTCGTCCCGCCGGCTTGCGTCAGGTTGCCGTTGTAATCCACCGAAAACTCACTGGCTCCCGCTTTCTGCAAATCGAGCAAGTTGCCGCTCGGGGCACCGGCTGTATTGTTGGCCACAAT
>DATAMV010000185.1:0-2040 GCA_036266515.1 Candidatus Saccharimonadia bacterium | reverse complement strand
CAAATAGGATCCGAGTGTCACCCAGCTCCAGGAAGAGCGACAACCCCCACTCGGCCAGGCACAGCCGGTTGTTGGGCCGGCCGGCCGCGTTTTCAGCAAGAACCGTTACGTTCACGCTCGCTTCACTTCATACCGCACATGCGTCACTATCGGCGTTGAGCGCACGTCGAGCACTTTGAGATTGGTCATTTCCATACCCTCAAATAAGCGCTTGCCATCGCCATAAACCACCGGCACCACGTGCAACCACAGCTCGTCGAGCAGGCCCGCGCGCAGGAATTGGTTCACCGTTTCGGCGCCGCCGGCAATCGAGATGTCTTTAGAGCCCGCGGCGTCCCGCGCTTGCTTGAGTGCCGACTCGATGCCGTCCGTCACAAAGTAAAAGGTGGTGCCGCCCTTCATCTCAATGGGCTCGCGCGGGGTATGAGTGAGCACGAACACCGGGCCATGATACGGTGGCTCGTCACCCCACCAACCCTTCCAGGTCTCGTTATAATCCCCGCCGGTCGGCCCAAACATGTTGCGCCCCATAATGAACGCGCCCGCGTCTAGAATCGCGTCTAGCTCCACCTTGTGCTTCTCGGGCTCATCAAACATCCAACGGTGCAGCAAGTTCGTCGGCATATCGCCAAACGGGTGCGCCTCGGTCATATTGTGCCCAGCTACACAGTTATCGACCGACACGCCGATGCTGCATTTAACTTTTACCATCGTGCCCCTTACCGAAGCCACCGTTCGTCTCCTTCATATGCTTATACGAAGCCGTGATTAATTCCTCGAGCACACCCATATCTACATCTGCAAGCTTGTTGATGTACAAGCAGCCACCACCCTTTTTGTGCTTGCCCAGCTTCTCCAGGTAACCGTCATAATTGCCATGCCCCAGCATCAAATACAGCGTGAGGGCCGCCTTGCGTGGCGAAAAGCCGGTGAGCATCCAGTCGCCTTCTTGGCTGCTGCGCTCGCTTTTGTAATGATACTGGCCAAAACCCACGATACTCGCGCCCCACATCTTGGGCTCTTCGCCGGTGATGTTCTTAAATAAGTCGAGCAGCACCAGCCCGTCCGCGCGCCGCTTTTCGTCGGCCGCATTCAGAAATGCCGTCACGTCACCGTCGTTTACTTGGGTTTTGAGTTCAGCCATATGTTCATAATATCACCCATAACCAAGGCCGGACCGGCAGAAAGCTGTAGTTTCGCACAAACACCCAGTACGCGCGTCCCGATACAATGAAAGCTTAGGAGAAAATGCATGGCAAAACCGATCGAAGACAAAGTTGTAATTATCACGGGCGCTACCTCAGGCATTGGCGAGGCCACAGCCCGGTTATTGGCCGCGGAAGGCGCGCGAGTGGTGCTAGCCGGCCGCCGCGATGACCGGCTCAACGCGCTGGAAGAAGAGATCAAAGATGGCGGCGGCGTGGCCCTAGCCGTGCCCACCGACGTCAGCAAACAAGCGAGCGCCCAGGCCCTCATCGATGCCACCATCGAGGAGTTCGGCCGCATTGATATCTTGTTTAATAACGCCGGTGTCATGCTACTCGGGCCCGTCCTGGACGCCGACACTACCGACTGGCAGCGCATGATCGACACCAATTTGTATGGACTCATCTGGTGCACGCACGCCGCTCTGCCGCACATGGTGAAGCAAGGCGGCGGGCATATCGTCCAGACCTCGTCGGTAGCCGGGCGCATCGCCCGCGGCGGCAGCGCCGTGTATAACCTCACCAAGTGGGGCGTGAACGGCTTCACCGAAGGCCTGCGCCAGGAGCTGGTAGCGCACAAGATCCGCACCACCCTGATTGAGCCGGGCGCCGTGGCCACCGAACTACGCGACCACATCACCCACAAGGACGCCAAACAGCGCGCCGTAGAGTTTGCAAATTCTATGCGCCAGCTTCAATCCGAGGATATCGCCGCGGCGGTCTTGTACGCCGTGACTCAGCCGGATCATGTGGATGTGAATGAAATCCTCATCCGCCCTACCGACCAGGAACGCTAATTTTTGGGATAAAAACGACTTGCGGTCGTCGCCCCGAT
>DATAMV010000184.1:0-2530 GCA_036266515.1 Candidatus Saccharimonadia bacterium | reverse complement strand
CTCAGCCATAACGAACCGGATGTGAGTATCGAGAAAGCCTCCAAAGCGCTCCCAATCGAACCAAGAGCACTCGACTGTGACGCTCCCACGCTCGCATCGACTGTCGTATCCCCCACCGTCGCCGTAACCGACGCTCCAGCGTTCCCACCCTGCGGAGGAACCGGATTCCCCGCCGCTAACGTCGCGGTCGGCATCTGCGCCCGGTAGGCGCCAGACTTGTAAACGGTCCACGGGGTCCACTTGTTACCCGCTCTCGCATAAACGGTCAGCGCCATTTTAGCGTTATCAAGCGGGTTAAACTTATCCCCTTGATTAAGGAGCTGGCCATGTATCGTGTTGATCTGCCATAGTCCGTAATCTGTCGAACCGTTAGAGTTGCGGTTAGTGGCGGTAGTCTCCCCGCCCGACTCTGCCAACGCCACAGCCGTCGCAGTCGCGATCTGATCGGGCGAGAAACCGGCCGCCGCCGCATATCCCGCGATCTGCTGCGGCGTTAGTTTCACGTTCCGGGCGTCTCCACGGTGGGCAAAATCCGCTTCAGCTCCGCCAATTCGGCAGGCGGAACAAGCGTATTCGCCAGCGGATGACTCGTCAGTCCGCCGAACAGGATACACAACAGAGTATCGATGCGGACTAGCCGCTGCTCCATTGTGAGATCCTGCTGTGCGACTGTCTCCTCATTTACAGATGCTGTCACGGACAATAGATTTTCCACCCCACATAGATTAGGTTCGGATTCTTAATCATGCCTTTACTGCCGTCTGGCCTATTCACACCCACGCGGTTAGCGTTGTATAGCTTAGGCCATTCCGACCCGCGTCCATAGGCAATCGTGGCGATACCCCACAGCGTCGAGGCTTTAGTGGGCCACGGTGTTACCCATATCCACCGCCCGGTCGTCGGACGCGGCGCGGCCGGTGGCGGTGGCGGTGCCGGTGGTGGCTCCGGTTGCGGTTGGGGAATAACCGGAAGAGGTGGCGGATCGGGAAGCAATACCGGAGGCGCACCGTACTTCGCTAGCGCCACCTTAATCAGCGCATTCTCCGACAGACTCAACGGCTTAGATTGCAGATACTTCCGTACCGCCGTGTCTGCTAGCGCACCGTCGTATCCCTGCGCGATGAGGTAGTTAACGCACGCCCGAGCCCATTCCTCGTTAGTGGTGAACTTATCATCGGCGACAGAATCACTCCCCGCCGGTGGCGCATTCTGAACCCATAGGCTCTGTGCGCCAGTACCCACACCGGGAACACCGCTCGTATCTTCTACTTGTACCGGCGCTTTCTTGTTCTTCTGCGAGGAGTAGAAGGCAATGCCAAGCCCACCACCCACTAGAACTACCCACGCTCCCATTGGCAGGGGGCCGTAGGTCTTTCCTAGGTCCATTTATCCCAGCCTCCACGTTGAATAGGAGGCGGGTGGAAGGTCATACGCGACGATGCGTCCGGGCGTAAACGATCCGCTTGGCGTCGGCATATCGATACGGTCGACGTCCCAAGGAACAGGATCGTTCCGGTAGGTATTGCGCCGGTACATCGGCGGCGCCATCCCCATAATTGCATACGTGCGCCGGTGATCCGCCATCGAGAAATGATCGCCGGTAAAGTACCGTTCGGTTTCCTGCCCGAATGGCCGCGTAAAGATGTAGTTATGTGGGCTCAGTCGGTTGGACGGTCGCGGTTCGTCCGGTCGAGCCGGTCTCGCCGCTTGGTTCTTATCGCGCGGCTTAGTTGCCTCGATACCGTCGGCGTCGAGGAATTCCTGTTGATGCCGCGCCATAAAATCCCGGCCCGGTCCTTGCGGACCTGTCCAGAATTGTTCGGGCGCTTGTCGAGGATCGGGACGATAATCCCGTGTCGGGAAATACAGTTCCCGCATCGGGTCGGGAGTCGCGCCCGGCACCGCATCGAGACGGGTAGCGTAGGCAGCGATAGGGGAATCGTGATGTCCAGGGCCGTCCGTTCCCTCGGTGGGAACGGCAAACGCTGGATTACCGGCGCCCATTTCATAAGCCGAGGGGATGCCGCCGGGCCGGAAATATACCGGCGGTCCCGCTGCCGGGCCGGTCACTTACCCAGGGCGGCGCGAATGCTACCGGCGAAAGCGTCCCCCATCGCCCTAATGACGGTAGCGCTTGTCTCACGACTCACGATCGTTGTTACCAGCGCAACCGTCACGATTGCGCCGAGGACATTAAACAGGCCCTCACCCATTGCTCTACTCCGTTCGATTCATCGGCCCATAGCCGCGCGCAGAGTACCGCCGAAAGACTCACCGATGGCGCGGATAACTCCGGCCGCTTGCGGACTCGACAGCACAGCAGTAACCAATGCCACGCTCACGATAGCCGCGAGGATTCCCCACAGCCCTTTATCCCCGCTCGCCATTAGCTAGGCGCGGCGGAGGATCGGCTAGCGATGAAACGCTGAACCCAGGGAATCACCAGGTACGCCATGAGCAGGCCGATGATGAAGCCCTTAATTTGAATACCGAATGGCAACATTAGGACCTCACCAACCCACCGGTTGCG
>DATAMV010000183.1:0-2058 GCA_036266515.1 Candidatus Saccharimonadia bacterium | reverse complement strand
GCTTCTGGACTACTTCCCGGACGATTTCCTACTCTTCGTCGATGAATCCCACATCACCCTGCCGCAGGTGCGCGGCATGTACAACGGCGACCGCGCCCGCAAAGAAACGCTCGTGGAGTATGGATTCCGGCTGCCGAGCGCGCTCGATAACCGCCCCCTCAAATACCCCGAATTCGAGCGTCACATCAGCCAGGCCGTGTATGTGAGCGCCACGCCGGCCGAGTTTGAGTTGTCCCGCTCTGCCCAAGTAGTAGAGCAAGTGATTCGGCCCACTGGCCTGCTCGACCCCAAAATTGATGTGCGACCCATCGATCATCAGGTCGATGACCTTATCGCGGAAATCCGCGCCACCGTGGCCAAAGGCCAGCGCGTGCTCGTCACTACCCTTACCAAGCGCATGGCCGAGGATCTCACCGAGTACCTGGCCGAAGGCGGCATCAAGGTTCAGTACCTCCACAGTGAGGTCCAAACCCTCGACCGCATCGATATACTCCAGGACCTGCGCGCCGGTATCTACGACGTGGTTGTCGGCATCAACCTGCTGCGTGAGGGCCTCGACCTGCCGGAAGTGTCGCTGGTGGCCATCCTCGACGCTGACAAGGAGGGTTTCCTGCGCGGCACCGCGGCTCTCATCCAAACCATTGGCCGGGCCGCCCGCCACGTCGAAGGCCGGGTTATTATGTATGCCGACCATATGACTGAGTCCATGAAAACCGCCATCGATACCACCAACCACCGCCGGGAAATTCAGCAAGCCTACAATGAAGCGCATGGGATTACGCCCGAAGGTATCAAGAAGGCGATGGGGGAGCGCATGCAAGCCGAAAAAGCCGCCGAAACCGCCGACGTCAAAGAAATCCGCCCCGAGGACATTCCCAAAGACGAGCGCGAGCACCTCATCAAGGATCTCACTCAGCAAATGGAAGTGGCCGCCCAAAACCTCCAATTCGAAAAAGCCGCGCTCTTGCGCGACCAAATCGAAGAACTCAAGGCCGTATCGGGCAAAAAACCCCGCAAGAATGTCCGCGGCCGCTAGTCAAACACTTGCATTTTTAGCATAAGCATTATATTACATATAGTCGCATCGGTACGTAATCGGCCGATGCCGAACTCATGCGGCTGTTCAATCGCCTCATCCCCGACCAGCAATGACAGGTTCGATGCCGCCGCCGTCCCGTAAGGGGCCCGGCGGTTAATCGTTTTTATAACTTGCTTCCATGGCCTTTCGGGGCCATTTTTTAGATCTGGTATGATAACTATATGAGCGAAACAGACCCATTCAAGCCGGATGCTGCCCATAGTCAAGGCGGTACTAATTATGGTGAGCTTTTCGCTGAAGCCCAATCGCAACAGGAGCTGGTGGAACGCAGTCACAAAATTACCTTCCAGCCCGGTGATATCTGTACGCTGATTGTGGCAGGCGGCCCGGTGCAGGCCGAAGTACGCCGGGTTGAAACCGAAACCAATCAAACTAACCACCACGACTACGAATACGTAACGGTGGTCTACGACCAGCCAACGCTGTTTGAGGGGAGGCAGATCGGTACCCATCCAGTATCCGAGCGAATCCGTGCCGACAAACTCGCACTTATGCAAATTTCTGACGCCGATATCCAACGCGTCACTCCTCAGTACACCGCTGAAGAAGTAGGGGACATTCTCAACCCCAAACCCAAACTGGCTACCGATATAAAACTCGACCTCTAACTCATTTTTGTATTACATTAGAACTATGGAAACCCCAGGACACAACCCAGGAGAACAAACACCTAAGGACGGGCACTCATCGATATGGGACGCCCTTGTGCCCGACCGCCCAGGTGAAGCACCCCCGCCACCCCCGGCGCCTGAGGCACCAGCGGAAAGTACCGCCGAATCTGAAGCACCCCAATTTGCACCCGGAGACGAAGTGGTGTATCAGGGAGAGCGCTGGCATGTGGCGGAAGTCCAAGACGGAGGCCAGATTGTCATTTGGCGGCAGAATCCCGAAGGCGACCGAGATTCTGCACTCGCGGGCGCCGCTGACCTTCGCAAGATCAATGCCATAACTGGGCAGCC
>DATAMV010000182.1:0-8368 GCA_036266515.1 Candidatus Saccharimonadia bacterium | reverse complement strand
TTTTGTCGTCCTTCGGCGGCAAGAGGTGCGCGTATTTGCTAACAACCTGGTCGTAGGTAAGGGTTTCGAGGTTCTTGGCCGTCTGGGCAGCGTTAATCTGGTCGTCAACGTCGGCCTTGGCGAAAGTCAGGAGCGCTTGCTTGGCGGCCGGCGAGAGCTGGGCGACGGCCTTGGCGCTGTCTTTGGCGAGGCCCTGAGCGCTAGCGGTTGAGCCTTGCGGGGCAATGAAGGCGCCGGCGGTGAGCGCCACCACGGCGATGCCAAAGGTTAGGCCACTAATAAGTAGGGGTTTTTTGGACATGATGCTTCTCCATCCTTTAGATTTGTGTGGACCTGAGGAAAGGAGGGCACGCTTGAGCTGCAGCTGGTGCTGCTTGGCCGGAGTGACCGGGACCGCCATAGCGGTGAGGTTGGAATCATTAAAAAGCTGTTTCATGCTGGTTATTCCTCTACCTTTATAACGGTTGGGGCGGCGGAAGGTTGCGCTTCGTGATGCTCGGCCAGATAGGCGTGGCGCAGGCGCTCGAGGCCGCGGGACACTAATGACTTAACCGTGCCTAGCTTTTTGCCCGTGATAATAGCGATGTCGGCCAGCGTTTTCTTCTCGAAGTAGCGCAGAGCCAGGATTTCTTGATACTTGGGCGGAAGGTCGAACAGAAGCTCCCGAACAAGACGGAAGTCCTGGTAGCGCTGGGCCTCTTCTTGGCGGACGATGAGGTCGCGCTCGAGATCGGTACCGGCGGGAAGTTCGAAATGAAGCTTGTCGGCTAGTTCGTCTAGGGAGACGGGATGGGACTTTGTGCGACGAAAGTAGGTGTTAATTTCGTTGGATGCAATGCGGTAGAGCCAGGCCGAGAACGGGACACCTCGCCAATGGAAGCGGCGCAGATGCGTCATGGCCTTGAAGAAAACGATAGCGGTAACGTCTTGTGCAGCCACGGGGTCGGCCAGGCGGCGCTGGATATAGCCGGCGATTAGCGTGTAGTAGCGGTCGTAGAGCATCCCGAAAGCCTGGGGATCAGTTTTGGCGCGCTCGATGAGGGTTTGGTCGTCGTCCGGCATGATGGCTCGATGCTTATTACTTAATAACGCCCTCGAGAATAAAAGGTTGCGGTTTTAGTTGTCTTTGCTCACCAGCACCATGAAGGCTTCGGCGGGAATATCCACCTTACCAACCCGCTTCATTCGCTTCTTGCCCTTCTTTTGCTTGTCGAGGAGCTTGTTTTTGCGGGTCACATCGCCGCCGTAGAGTTTGGCGATAACGTCTTTGCGGACGGCTTTGACGTCTTCGCGGGCAATGATTTTGCCCCCAATGGCCGCCTGCAGCGATACCTCGAAGTTTTGGCGCGGGATGAGCGTTTTAAGCTTCTCGACGATTTGCTTGCCGATGCGCGGGGCTTCGTCTTTATGGGCAATGAGCGAGAGTGCGTCGACCGTGTCCCCCGCTACCAGAATGTCTAGGCGCACAAGCTGCTCGGTACGGTAATCGGATAGCTCATAATTGAAGCTGCCATAACCGGAAGTAATGGATTTGAGCGAGTCGTAGAAGTCGGTGAGGACGTTGGCGAGCGGGGCGTCGAAGGCGACGAGGGCGAGCTTTTCGTCCACGTAGCTGAGGTTGGTTTGGATGCCACGGATCTGGTTAATGAGCTTGATGACGCCGCCGATGTAGTCACCGGGCACCACCACTTCGCCCTTGATCCAGGGCTCGCGGACTTCCTGGATGTTGCTGGGGTCGGGCAGATCGGCGGCCGAGCGGATGGTGGTTTCCTCACCGGCGGTGTTACGGACGATGTAATCGGTACTGGGGCTCGTAACGACCATATCGAGGCCGTATTCGCGCTCGAGGCGCTCTTTGATGATTTCCAGGTGCAGTAGTCCCAGGAAGCCCACACGGTAGCCAAAGCCCAGCACTTGCGACGATTCGGGCTCGTATACCAGGGCGGCGTCGTTGAGTTTGAGCTTTTCGAGGGCATCTTTGAGGGCCGGGTATTGCTCGTTTGAAGTCGGAAAGAAGCCGGCGAACACAAACGGCTTCACCTGACGGTATCCGGCGAGCGCCTCGAGCTGCTGGCCCTTGGCCAGGGCAGACTCGAGCGTCACGGTATCACCGACGCGGGCTTCGGAAATGGATTTGAGGTTGGTGACTACATAACCGATTTGGCCGGTGAGGATCTCGGGAGTGGCGGTTTGTTTGGGCGCAAAGGTGCCCACTTCTACCGCCAGGCCCTCGGCGCGGGTGGCCATAAGCGTGAGCTCATCGTGGCGCTTAATGACACCGTCGACCACGCGGATAAAGAGGATAACGCCGCGGTGAATGTCGTAGATGGAGTCGAAAATGAGTGCACGCAGGGGTGCTTCTGGTTCGCCTTTGGGTGGCGGCACTTGTTCCACGATGGCGTCGAGCACTTCAGGCACGCCGGCGCCGGTTTTACCGGACACGCGCAGGATCGTTTCGGGCTTGCAGCCCAGGAGGCTGGCGACTTCGCCGGCCACGCGCTCGGGGTCGGCGGCGGGCAAGTCGATTTTGTTGAGCACGGGGATAATTTCCAGGCCGGCCTCGATGGCCAGATACACATTGGCGAGCGTCTGTGCCTGGATGCCCTGCGAGCAGTCCACCACCAGCACAGCGCCTTCGCAGGCGGCCAGCGACCGCGACACTTCATAACTAAAGTCCACGTGACCGGGCGTGTCGATGAGATTGAGCGTGTAATCGTTCCACTTCATCTTGACAGGCTGGAGCTTGATGGTAATGCCTTTTTCGCGCTCCAGATCCATGCTGTCGAGCAGCTGCGCTTGCATGTCGCGCTTCTGGACGGTGCCGGTAAGCTCGAGCATGCGGTCGGCCAGGGTGGATTTACCGTGGTCGATGTGCGCGATGATGCAGAAGTTTCGGGTGGTGGACTGGTTCATTAGTGCTTGATTATAGCTTGAAATTACTGCCAAATACATATCATAATAGTCCGACCCGCCCTGGGACCCTCCCATAGTGGCGGAGAAGGGAGTGGCTGCTGGCTTAGCCGATACCGGCAAGACCTCAGTACACATACCGAAATTGGGTAGCAAAACACCGGTAGGGAGGCCTGCCCCTCTCCTGCCGGGTGGGCCGGTCCGAAGACAGTAGCGGTAAGATGACGCACCTTCGGCCGGTCCACACCCAAGCTCCCCTCTTGGCGCGCCGTCAGGCATGTCAAACCAAGCCCCACAAGGCAATGCGTACCAAAGACGCGGGCCCTTGCTGGGGCTTTTGCTATAATATGCTCCTCCGAACGGGAGGGAGACCCCTTCCGGGGCGAGTAGGTCCAGGAGGACCGATGACTGCTGATCAGATGCCCGGGCAGGACCCGAGCATCCCCGAGTTCACTGTGACGCGGGACGTACACGTCGCGGCCGACGTGCTACTCATGATCGAGGCCCAGCGCGGCGGCGACCCCAAGGTTCTCGCGGCTGACCCCGACTGGCGTGGCGCGGTCGAGCGGCTTCGCCAAGCGATTCGAGTGTGGACCGACGCGTACCCCGAGCCTCAAGAGGACACGGGGGACCCCGACGAGGTTGACCTCGGTGCAGTTGAGGCCGAAGCCGATCCCACCATGGGCCGCAGGCCCGACGACCCCGACGGCGGCGTCGCCGCCAAGGTCTGAACCACCCACGACCCCACTCGGGCCGGGATGCCGCACGGCAGCCTGGCCCGAGTACGGGTCAACGATTTGCGGCGCCGTCTGGCGTCACAATCCAAGCCCCACCGGTTTGCAAAAGCTTGCTCTGTGGGGCTTTTGCTTTGGTTAGAGCTTGCGGGCCAGTTGCCGCAAAACTTTGATGTAGGCCAAGACGTCGAGTGGACCGATATCCTTAAGATACCCGCGCAGATCTGACCAGACGCGTTTTTCGGTGATCTCGACTTGCTGGCGGCCGGCGTCGGTGAGCTTGATGACGGAAGCCCGGCTGTCGCCTTCCGCCTGCGTACGGACAACAAGCTTGCGCTTCTCCAGATCGCGCAGCTGCACGGTAACTACCGGCGGCTTTACGCCCAAAGCGGCGGCCAGATCGCTGGGCCGGAGCGCGGTGTTGTCCATGAGCAGCCCGAGAATGGCCCACTCCGGTAGCGAGATGTTGTCAGCCCCGAGTGAGGCGGCCATGAAGTTTGTGATTGCGCGGTAGGCGCGGGCTTGGATAAGAGCGCCTTGATAGGAGCGCAGACCAATCCTTGGAGGGGTAAACATCCTCGACTCTAATTTAGTCATGGTTTAATATAACGTATTTTTAGGCTTTGGGAAGTACTTTTTGCTCCATTCCTTGGCCGGCGGCCAACGGCAAGGTCACAATAAACTGAGAACCCTTCCCCTTTTCGCTCTCCACAGTGATGTCGCCGCCCATCGCCTGAGCGTATTGTTTGATGATCCAAAGTCCCAAGCCGGTGCCCGAAATGTCGCGGGTGTCGGCGTTTTTGGCGCGGTAAAAACGGGTGAACAAGTGCGAGATTTCTTCGGCCGTGAGGCCAATGCCGGTGTCGGCGACGGTGGTCGCGAGGATACTACCGGCGACATCATGGGTAATAGTAACGGTGCCTGTGCGGGAGTACTTAATGGCATTGTCGATAAGGTTGGTGAAGATTTCACTAACACGGTCAGCATCGGCCATGACGGCCGGCAGGGTGGCGGCCGGCTCGTATTTGAGGCTTAGGCCTTTGCTCCCGGCTTTTTGGTTAAATACTGTAAGCATAGGGCCAATGGTGTCGGGGAGCTTCACGGCCTTGAGGTTGTACTTGGTGCGGCCTTGTTCCAGACGCGATACATCGAGCAGATCATTGATGAGATGTCCGAGGCGGTCGGTCTGGTCGTGGGCAATGGTAGTCATTTCGCGCACGTCCTTGGACAAGTCCGGAATCTCTAGCACCATCGAGAGATACCCTTTAATGACACTCATGGGCGCTTTGAGCTCGTGGGTGGCTATACTAATGAAATCGTCTTTCATTTGGGCGAGTTCTTTTTGGGCACGGAAGAGCTCGGCGTATTGGACGAAGCGGAAATGGTTGAGGAGAAGCAAAATAATGACCGTGAGCATGATGGCCAGGCCAATGAAGGTGCCGCGCAGCGTGGAGCCAATGAGTGCATCCGAAGATGCTAGCGACACCCGCATTACAGACAGTGCCACGGACTGGGACGAGCCCGTAGCGAGTGGGGTGGCGACGAGCCATTCACGGTCATTGCCTTCGCCGGCTGCAACAAGACTGGCCACGGGCTGGTTTTTGGACCACGCGAGCTGGGTCTGGATGGTGGTGTCGGGTTTGCCGACTTTGGTGCTGTCGGAGCTAGCGATCACTTCGAAGCCATTGCCGGCCGGCCGCACCAGGCTAAGGGAGTCGATTTCCGGCGCTTGGGTTCGCGCCTGGTCAATCTGCTGCTGCAAAAGCGCCGCAGCCTGAGCGGAGCTGTTGGCGGCCAAGATGCTAGTTGCTGATACGCCAAATACTTCATTGGCTAGATTGGCCTTGCGGCGGAGTTCTTGGTCGAAGTTATCTTTGACCTGACTTGTCAGCCATAGCGTTCCCGCCACGATCAGGGCCGGAATAAGGATGATCAGGAAGATGGAGTAAGCGAGCTCGACCCGTTGTTGGTTAAGTTTGAGGACCATTGGCGGGTGGGTTTGATGGTGGTTGCGATTCAGGGACGGGCGGCTCAGGTGCAGGCGTGGCTGGGGGTGCGGGGGCCATGGGCTGGACGGTTGTGGGCATCACGACGGTGGCGGGAGCCGGAGCGGCCGGAGCGGACTCAGGGGCGGACATGGGCGCGGCGGCCGGGACGTTGCTAGACACGCCGTGACGGCGCATCACCCTAAAGAGTACGAAGAGCGCCGCCACCACGAGCAGGCCGGCGCCGCCCGCGAAGCCGATTTGAGCCGTCGACCAAGCGCCTTCCACCACCAGGGTGCCGTCTTGGGAACCGGGCGCAGCCGCGGCGACCTGGATCGGGACGGCCGAAGTACGCACGAAGTTACCAGAGTCTTTTTCGGCAACCGCATAGACCTCGTGGTGGCCGGACTTGAGCGGGTTCTCGAGCACGTAGCTCCACTTGCCCTGGCTATCGGTCTGGGCCCGGAGTACGAGCGGGTCGGAGAATACATAGATGTAAATGTCGGAATTGGGCGCCCCGGTGCCGGTGATCAGCAGGCCGGTAATTTTCTTGCCGTCGGCCGAGGTGGTAGTCTGGTTCTTTATACTTCCCACCGAAACATCACCGCCGGTCGTTTTGGGCACGTCGGTGATGGTGGAAGGCGCTACCGGTGCCAGCACAGCGGGAATTTGCTCAGGGCCGGAGAAGCAGGCGGCGGCTAGTTTGCGTTCGACCGCAGTGGGCTGGCTCTTGCCGCCGGAGATTTCGGCAAACCGCACGGCACCCACAGCCTTCTCCATACAACTGAGCGTAGGGATGGCCACCACCGGGTCGGAGTTGGTGGGATCGGCCGGACGGAAAATTGTCGGCATACTGCTGAGACGCGCGGCGTCGGCGGCGCTCACCGGGCTGGGCGATGGCGTAGGACTAGTGGTTCCAGGAGGCGGGGTTGAGCTCGGGGTAGGTGGGGGCGTGGGTGTGGGGCTTGGATTTGTAGTGCCTGATCCGCCGGAGGTTGCTGCCACGACCTTGATCTGCGCACCGCCTGTAGCGTTGAGGCCGGCGTAGCTAGCCGAAACGCCCACGCCGCCCGTACCCAGCGCCGTGCCGGCCGTGAAGAGAGTGCTGGGGCCGCCATTTGGTGCAACGGTACCAAGAGACGGCGGCGTCACGAACCAGTTTATAGGCTGGGCGCTCACATGCGAAGTGCGGCCGTACTGGTCGGTGTACTGGGCATCAAGGTTAAAAGCGGCTGTGGCGCCTGGTATACCCTGCCAGGTGTTGGGATTAACTGTGACCGTGAGTTTTGGTGCTTGGGTAGCGGTGTTATTGATAGCAAACGGCACGGCAGCGCTAGCACAGTCGAGCGTCGAGGCGTTGCTGAAGTGTGCGATTGCCATCAAGGAGTAACCGCCATTGGGCTGGTTGCGGGTATCCCAGCTGAGGTTCCAGCTACTGCCGGATTGGGTAGCTTCGCCAATGGCTTGCTGGGTTGAGCTCAGGAGCATAAATGTGAGGCCGGTGGCGGTAGTGGGAGTGGACTCAGCCTTAAGCGTCACTACCCCGCTGAGCGGACCGGTGGCGGTAGTGGTCGGGTAGGTGACGGCCACGCCGGAACCCGTGGGGCACGCGGCTTGAGCTTCGGGGGGCGCCACCGTGAGCAGAGCGAGCGACGCCAATACGACCGCGCCCATTAAGAACGAAACGACTAAATGATAGGCACGCAGATTCATCGGCGAGATCCCGCAGTTATACGTTTAGGATGCGCAGATTTGGACTCCATGTCAATAAGCGTAAGCGTATTAACAGATTAGTGGAAGTTGTCGGTCCAGTCATTTTGGAGGAGCACAACGTCGCCGGCCGCCACGAATTGTTCGAGGTTGGAGTAGAACTGCACTGGGTCGGCCACGATTTTGAGCTCCCCCTTGAAGCCGGCTTCTTTGAGGCCGGCCGCAATGTAGGGCGTGACGGAATTCTTCATCAGCACCACCACGTCGGCAGACTCGGCGATGTGGCGGCCGATGGCTTCGTGGATCATTTGCGACTTGCTCCCCTGCTCCACCAGCCCGGGCGTCACATACACCCGGCGCTTGGCCGGCACCTCGGCAAGCCAGTTGAGACCGGCGCGGATGCCGTCGCTGTTGCCATTATAGGTATCGTCCACCACCCAGGCGCCGGCGAGTGGCCGCGGCTGCAGGCGGTGTTCGAACGGGCCGGTGGTGGCCATGCCCTGCTCGATCTGGTGTGGCGTGAGGCCAAGCCGGTCGGCGATGTCGATGCAGGCCACCAGCGGCCCCACCTGGTGCCGACCGAGCAGCCCGGACTTGGCGTGGACAGTGATGTGGCCACGCTTGGCCGTAAAGGTGGTGCCCTCCAGGCCGGTGGCAATGTCGCTCACCACCCAGCCGTTCACGCCGTCTTCGGTATAAATCAGCGGATCGTCCGGGCTGGTGCGGGTGCGCACGAGCGGGCTGTCGCCGTTTTTGTAGACCATGTCCTCGGGCAGCGCGTCGGCTAGTTCAAAAATGGTGCCAATAGTCCGGTCCAAGGTCTTAAATTTGCTCAGGTGTGCTTCATTGATGCCGGTGATGATGCCCATTTGCGGCTTCACCAAGCGACAAAGCTTTTCGATATCTTTGGGATAATACTCCCCTAGTTCAAAGATGAGAATGTCTTCCTCGCCGGTCAGTTTGGAGACAAAGCGGCTAATACCAAGGGGGGTGTTCATATTGCCCGGCGTAATGGCCACGGATTTGGCG
>DATAMV010000181.1:0-2188 GCA_036266515.1 Candidatus Saccharimonadia bacterium | reverse complement strand
GGTAATACGGAAGCTTACCGGGTCCTTAAGCGGGGTGTCTGTACGGACGATAAGGTAGCGGTTGGTAATAGATTGAGTGACTAAGCAGGTGATAGTGGGTGTGGATTCGGTGACGTCAATAACGCTGCCGGCCGAGCCCGTAGTGATGCTCGTAATCTTGAGGCTATAACCGCCGGTGGGCTTCGCACCGAGGCTGGTGCCGATGACGCTTGACGACGAAAAATCTACCGGCAAAATCGGTGGCAGCGTGGGCAGTCCGCCGTGAACCGACCGCCAGTAGGTCTGCCACTGACTCTGGGTGGTAATGAGTTGTTGGTCGTGGCCAGGGACCGGTGAATGGGTATCGCCGTCGACGAGGATTTCGAACGGCACCGATGTAACCGGAGCGGGTGGCGTGGGCGTGGGGCTGGGAAGGCCGGTGAAATTACGCGATCCGGCGCGGCACACCGGCGGATTACTATCGAACACCGGGTAGCCGGCGGTGACGCACGCGGTGTATGAATCAATGGGCTCGGTATAGCCGGCGGTGATCCAAATTGCAACGATAGCCGCCAGCACCAGGCTGACGCCAAGCTGCCACCACCGGGGGCGGCCGAAACGTGAAAGCATTAGCATAATCTAACTATACGGCATGGGAATAAGTGCGGTGTCGGGGGAGCCCCGGACCCCGCCATGCTGGCGCGGTCCGGAGCGGCTCCCAGAACGGACGGATGAACGGATCGGGCTCTCCAGGCCCGTGGGTCAGCGACGGACGAGCAGCAGTTCGGCGGTGCGGTCGGCGGGAGCGGCGGTCGTGCCCAGAGACATGAACTCGATGGGGCGGCGCGCCGGCTGCGGCTCCTTCGTGAGCAGTCGCTGCACAGTGCCCTGGACGTACCCGACGCCCCACAGGAGGGCGGCGATGAGCGTCCGGAGCAGGCGGTAGCCGGCGACGAACGGCCAGGCGAACACCGAGCGGGGCATCGGCTCGTCGTAGGGACGCTCGCTGTCCCACCAGTACACACCGACTCCGACGACGACGATCGCGATGAGAAGCAGCAGGATGCCGCTCGTCAGCACGTTGGGCCGGATGGGTACGCTGCTGTCGGCGTGAACGAAGAACTCGGCGCCGCCCCACCTGAGCAGCGGCAGCGACAGGCCGGCCATGATCAGCGCGGCGGCGTACGTCAGGTCGATGTTGCGGCGGATGCGGTCGGTGGCGGTCATGGTGCGACTCCTCTGCTTGACGTGGTTTATGGCCATGGTGACCAGGACGATGCACGTGATGATGAGCGCGTCGAAGGCGTCGGCGATGACCTCGCCGGGCGTCCGGCGGGTGCGCGGCTTTGTGGGCAGCACTCCGTGCCAGCGCAGCACCATCCGTACGAAGATGCCGATGAACGCCATGATGACGCCCCAGAAGCTGGGCACGAACCAGCCCGGCAGCAGTGCGAGCAGGCTGTGGCCGTGGTTGGGCTGTGGATCGCCGTAGCTGGGACCGGCCCAGCTCATGGCGAGGTGGACCGGCGGCATGACGAAAAGCCACACCAACCCCCCGATGCTGGCAAGCAACATCAAAATGGACGCCATGAGAACCCAGCGGCCATGCTTTGCGTCGGCAGCGTAATCCGGCAGTTCGAGTACATCGTCGAGCACGACTAGTTCCCTCTCACTAGAGTTTTGATCCGAAATATATAGAACGTTCCGGGTGGTGCAAGCCACCGCGGAAACGGTAGCAATATATGTACCATAACATTTTTATGGTATTTTGTATAGAGCGAGGCTAGAGCTCGGTCGGGTGATCGGGCAGCTTCATAGTTCTGGCTTCCACCAGCTCAATGAGCTCGCTGACGAGATCGGCGGGGTTGTGTCCAAAAATAATGCCGGTGCGGGCGCGCTTGGCGGCCCGAAGTACGCGCTCCACTTCCTCGGTCATGCCTCCGGAGCCGAGCAACACACCGATGGGTTTGCGTTCCTCGATAGCGATTGTCAGCTCGTTGAGGGTACCGATACGGCCCCCTACCATAACCACGGCGTCGCTTGAGCGGACCAAAAGCAGGTTGCGCCCGGTATATTCGAAGCCGGTAAAGAGAATGGTGTCGAAGGAGTCGAGCGGCAATTGGTATTTCTTGACGTGCGCGAGCCGGGAGGCGGCCGGCGAGAAACCAATGGAGCTAATGTCGGTGCCGCCCTCGAGCTTGGCGGCCTT
>DATAMV010000180.1:0-3462 GCA_036266515.1 Candidatus Saccharimonadia bacterium | reverse complement strand
ACCAGCGCCGGAATCGGCAATGTCGGTATCGGTGGCGGCGGTGTCCTGGACAGGCTGGTTGCCGGCCACGACGCGGAAGTGATCGACGAGGATCTCAGCGGCCTGGCTGATGGCTTCCTGTGGGGTGATGGTGCCGTCGGTCTCGATCTCCATGACCAAACGGTCGAGGTCGGTCATCTGGCCGACACGGGTGTTCTCGACGTTGTAGCGAACGCGCACGACCGGCGAGTACAGAGCGTCGACGGCGATCATGCCGACTTCGAGCTTCTCGGATTCGCGGCTCTCAACCGGCACATAACCGCGGCCCTTTTCGACCTTGATTTCCATGCCCAGGTGAGTCTTGTCTTTGTCGAGGGTAGCAATAACCTGCTCAGGGTTGACGATTTCAACATCCGAGGTGGTCTTGATGTCGGCGGCAGTGACTTCGCCTTTCTTGGTGGCGGTCAGTACCAGGTACTGCGGCTCATCCGAGTAAACACGGAAGCGCAGTTTCTTGAGGTTCAAAATAATCTCGACGACGTCCTCTTTGACGCCTTCGATGGTGCTGAACTCGTGGGCCACGGAGTCAATCTTGACCGCGGTGACAGCGGCGCCGCCAAGGCTGGAAAGGATAACGCGGCGGAGGCTGTTGCCAAGGGTCATACCATAGCCCGGGTGCAAAGGCTCGACCATGAAGGTGGCCTTGTTGCCTTCCTCGCGGGTGGCCTTGAGCTCGGGGAGCTGAATTGGGTGTAACACTATTGTTGTCCTTTCCTTACCTTGAGTAGAATTCGATGATTAACTGCTCGTGGATTTCTTCGGTGATGTCTTCGCGGGCAGGGGTACCGGTAACTTTGCCCTTGAGTTTCTTGGCGTCAAAGGTGACCCAGCGGACGCTGGCAGCATTGCCGGCGAGCATTTCGGTCAGTTGCTTGAAGTAGGCGTTTGCAGCGCTCTTGGCACGGACTTCGAATTCGTCGCCTGGCTTGAGCTGGATGGAGGGAATGTCGACACGGCGGCCATTGAGCATGAAGTGGCCGTGAGTGACCAGCTGGCGGGCCGACTGGCGAGACGGGGCAAGGCCCAGGCGGTAAACGGCATTGTCCAGGCGCTGCTCAAGGAGCTGAAGCATGATGTCACCGGAGTTACCGGTGCGGCGCTCAGCTTCGCGGACGATGCGTACGAACTGCTTTTCGAGCAGGCCATACGTGCGCTTAACCATCTGTTTCTGGCGCAGCTGCAGCGAGTACTGGCTGGGCTTGGAGCGGGTACCGGTCGGGCCGTGCTGGCCGGGTTTGTAAGGATGCTTGGTGAGGCCTTTGATGGCCTTGGGGTGAAGCGCAACGGCTTCACGGCGGCTTTGCTTAACGATGGGGGTAAGATTGCGTGCCATTAGACTCTCCGGGCCTTTCGTGGGCGGCAACCGCCGTGCGGGATGCCGGTAACGTCTTTAATGCTTGCAACGGCGATGCCCATGGTGCCGAGGGCGCGGATAGCGGACTCGCGACCGGAGCCGACACCACTCACCAGCACGTCTACGCGGCTAAGCCCGTAGTCTTTGGCGGCGGTGGCAGCGCGCTCAGCGGCGGTCTGCGCGGCATATGGGGTGCTCTTACGAGAACCCTTGAAGCCGGCGCTTCCGGCGCTGGACCAGGACAGGGCAGCACCGCGCTCATCGGTGAACGTCACGATGGTGTTGTTGAAGGTAGCCTGCACGTGCATCTGGCCGGTGGCGACCGAACGCTTGATCTTACGGCGGCGGGTTGTAGCTGGGGATTTGGGGGTAGTTTTAGCCATCATAAGTCCTTTTACGTCTTCGCTGAAGCTTTCTTGCGGCCTGAGCCCATGGTGATCTTCTTGCCGCGCTTGGTGCGGGCGTTGGTCTTGGTGCGCTGACCCCGGACCGGCAGGCTGGCTTTGTGGCGCAAACCGCGGTACGAGTTGATTTCTTTGAGGCGCTTAATGTTGAGGCCGACTTCGCGCTGGAGGTCGCCTTCTACGTGGTAGTTCTTGTCGATGACTTCGCGAAGCTTCAAAATTTCGGCTTCAGTTAAGTCTTTCACCCGGGTGTCGGGGTTGATGTTGGCGGTGGCCAGAATTTTGCGGCTGGTAGCCGGGCCAATACCATAGATGTAGGTCAACGCCACTTCAACGCGCTTAGCTTCAGGAATGTTGACGCCGGAAATACGTGCTTGTGCCATCTAGCCTTGCCTCTGCTTGTGACGAGGCTTCACTGAGCAAATAACTCGCACGACACCTTCGCGCCGAACGATTTTGCACTGATCACAGATTTTTTTAACGCTAGCGCGTACCTTCACTGAAGTGATCCTTCGTCGTTAATTACCTATGCCTGTATGTGATACGGCCCTTAGAAAGGTCGTATGGTGTCATTTCCAGTACGACGCGGTCCCCGGGGATGATGCGGATGTAGTGCATACGCATCTTGCCTGAGATGTGAGCTAACACAACGTGGCCGTTCTCGAGCTCTACCTTGAATAAGGCGTTAGGTAGAGTCTCAAGGACGGTGCCTTCGAGCTCGATTACTTCCTTTGTGGCTCTCTTGCCGGAACCTTCCGGCCTGCTGTGTTTCTTCGCGTCTGACATATATATGACTACAGGTGTTGATTATAGATAAAAGTTGATTGATTGTAAAGGCTTTTGTATCTGTTTTTGTTAATATTGTTCATACGAGGTCGTAATAGCCTGAGCTTCAAGCTGTTTAAGCGTTTCTATAGCCACAGACACCACAATAAGTAAGCCGGTGCCACCAAATGTGAGCACTTGGCTATTGGTAAAAGTCTGGGCGACAAACGGAAGCACCGCAATGAAACCGAGGCCGATGGCGCCGGCTAAAGTAATGCGGTTGACCACCCTCCGCAGGTATGTGGCGGTTTGCGCGCCGGGACGAATGCCCGGAATGAAGCCGCCCTGTTTCTGGAGGTTTTCGGCGATATCTTTAGGATTAAATACCACGGAGGTGTAGAAGAACGTAAAGCCGACTACTAGGACGAAATACGAAACGGCATACACCACGCCGTTGGGCGAGAACCAAGTAGTGAGGTGGCTGGCAAACTGGGCAACCCAGTGCGTCTTGGCATTGGTGAGGAGTTGTCCCAGGAGGCCTGGCACTGCTAGAAACGCCAGCGCAAAGATGATCGGGATGACGCCGGCGGTAATGACGCGCAGCGGGAGGTGGGTATCGACGCCGGCGTATACCCGGTCGCCCCGAGTGCGCTTGGCATAAGACACCGGGATGTTGCGCGTGCCCTCATTGAGCACCACCACGAAAGCGATGATGGCCAGGGTCGCAACAAGGAAGCCGATGAGCGTGATGATCTTGCTGGCATCACCGCTGGCAAGACTGGCAAACTGCCCGGCGCTCGTCGGCAGGCGCGAAATAATACCGCAGAAGATGATGAGGGAGATACCGTTGCCAATCCCCTTCTCGGTAATAATTTCGCCGATCCACATCAAAAGCATAGT
>DATAMV010000179.1:0-2033 GCA_036266515.1 Candidatus Saccharimonadia bacterium | reverse complement strand
CTCGCGGAGGGACTCGAACCCTCGATCCCCGATTTAAAAGAACGGTGCTTTAGCCACTAAGCTACGCGAGCAGAATTGGTGTGCCAGGTGGGATTTGAACCCACGGTCTCCGACTTAAGAGGACGGCGCTTTGGACCGAACTAAGCTACTGGCGCATGAAATGGCTGGCACCGTCGGGATCGAACCGACCTCGTTCTCGGGTAACAACCGAGCGCCATCACCCTGATGACTAGGTGCCAATAAACGAGGCCGGGCGTCTGCCGATCAGCATAGACCTTGCGAACCGCCGGACGAGCGGTCACCCAGCTTTCTTGGTTGCCGTGAACGGATTTGAACCGTCGACCTAAGTGTTATCAACACTTTGCTCTGCCAGGCTGAGCTACACGGCGAAACCTGCTGCCCGATCAGCTCTCTGTTCGCGCCTCGCGGCGGCCGGGATTTCTGGTAGGCAGCGTAGGAATCAAACCCACGTATCTCGGATGTAAGCCGAGCGCTCTATCATTGAGCTAGCCGCCCTCAAATTCTTGATCTCTCTGCCTGCGGATCTCCGCGGCGCGGAGTTCGACGCTTTCCGCCTCGCCGGTGTTGAGGCGCCGGCGGATCCACGTCAGCCGGTCCTCGGGGCCATCGAACTCCGGCACCTCGAGCCCGTCACCGTAGAACTCTGTCAACCACGCCTCGATCCCGTCGTATGGACATCCGAGCCGATTGGCGATTGTGCGGAGAACCCCTGCGGCGCTTTCGTGCATGCCCTCGTATTACCATTTTGGTGCCGGCCCGGGTAGTTGAAACCTCACGCGCCGCGCTTATGAGACGCAGCCGGCAAGCCTGCGACCGGCAATCTGGTGCTCTCACGCGGAATCGAACCGTCGGTTGCGGCTTTACCAAAGCCGTCGCCTACCACTGGCGGATAAGAGCGTGTTGGTACCCCTGGGGAGACTCGAACTCCCAGCATAGTCGCGGATCCTAAATCCGCCGCGTCTACCAATTCCGCTACAGGGGCAAACTATGGAGCGGGCAATCGGGATCGAACCGACGACAATCGCGTTGGAAGCGCGATGCTCTACCTCTGAGCTATACCCGCAAATCTGGAGCCCGGCCCCGGACTCGAACCGGGGAAATGCCGTCTTACAAGGACGGTGCTGTAGCCGCTGAGCCAGCCGGGCGGTATAATTCGCATTCACAAACAAGGAGCCAACTGTGGGCATGTTCAGCATCAATTATATCATCGTCCGGCCGGGCGGCTTGCTCTGGACCGGCGACGGCTGGACCAACGATCCGCTCGAGGCGATCCGCATCCACGACAAGCGCAGCGCCGAAAAGATCGTTCGAATCTTTTTCAAAGAAGACGCCGACGTCGAGATCATCGAAGACGAATGAGATGGTCGGCGCGGGGATGTTCGAAATCCCAACCAGCGAATTTTAAGTCCGCTTGCTCTACCATTGGCATACGCGCCGGTAAATGGTGCTCACGCTCGGATTTGAACCGAGGACCTGCGCGTTACGAGGGCGCTGCTCTGGCCGGGCTGAGCTACGCGAGCAATCTGGAAGACGCGGTCCGAATCGAACGGACGACGAAACTCTTATGAGGAGTCGGCTCTACCACTGAGCTACGCGTCCGTTGCGATCCTGGACAGACACTGGCCGTCTCAAAGATCTCTTTTTCCGCGGCACCGCAATGGATGCAAAATTCTAGTAGCGCCTCAAACTCATGGCCTAGCTTTGAGCAGCAAATCATTGCGTGTCCGACGTTCCATAACTAAGAGCCGTTGGTGCGCAGGGCCGGCCTCGAACCGGCAAACGCTTTCGCGCGTCACCCGGGTTTGAGCCGGGCAGGTCTACCAATTCCCATCACCCGCGCAAAAAAGGTGCCGCTGTTTTAGACCGCCTGTTGTTCCGCACTGTAGCGCGTCGGCAGGTGGTCCGGGGCAAAGCTCAATGAGCAATCCGCGCGGCGCTCCCCTCTGGAATCTGGAGGCAGGGGCCAGATTTGAACTGACGACCTGCGGCTTATGAGGCCGCCGTGGTACCGG
>DATAMV010000178.1:0-3980 GCA_036266515.1 Candidatus Saccharimonadia bacterium | reverse complement strand
GCAAAGCTATCGGTCGAGAAGTTTTGGAACTCGTCCACGTACAGCGCGAAGTCGGCTCGCTGATTTTCCGGCGTATCAGCCCGGCTCATGGCCGCCGCCTGGAACTTGATCACAAAGATCATACCCAGTAGTTGCGAGTTGAGCTCCCCTATCCGCCCCTTCGACAGGTTTACGATTAGGATCTTCTTCTGGTCCATGATCTCGCGGATGTTAAACGCGCTCTTGGTCTGGCCGATAATGTTGCGCATCATTTCGTTGTTCTGGAACGCGCCAAACTTACTCACAAACCACCCGAGCATCTCACTCTTGTGGTAATCACTAGTCTGCCCCATCTCCTTGGTCCAGAAGTCGATCACCGTCGGGTCCTTGAGGTACTTGAATTTCTTCTTCAGATAATCCGTATCGGTAAATACCTTAGGAATTTCAATAAACGTCGACCCATTCGGGTCACTCATGAGCGTCAGAGCCGCGTTGCGGTACCAGTGCTCATAGCGCGGCCCAATGATACCGGTGTGGCCCGGGTCGTACAGCTTGTAGAGCATGTTGATGGTTTCTTGGACGATAAAGTCCTTCTGGCTCGGGTCAGTAAACTCAAACAGGTTGAGTCCCAGCGGATATTGGAGGTCGGCAGGGTTGAAGTACACTACGTCCTCGGCCCGGTTCTTGGGCACAAGGCTCAGTAGCTTCTCCGCACTGTCTCCATGTGGATCAATGAATGCAAACCCATTGCCCGAGAGCATATCCTGGACCGCCAGATTTTCGAGCATGGTCGATTTACCGGTACCAGTCTGGCCCAAGATGTAGGTGTGGCGGCGGCGGTCTTCGGGACTGAGCCGGATCTCCTTTTTGACCCCACGGAACTCGTTGTAACCAAAGAGCAGGCCCACGGTCGGCATTTGCACCGGCCCATCCACCTGCTTGCTCTGCTGCCGTTCCACGCTCGCGCTGGGCGTAAACTGCGAATCCGGCAAGTGAAAAATTGTCGCCAGCTCCGCCGAACTCAAAATATTGCTCTTGAGCTCCGGTGGGAAGAACCGAAAAATAAACGCTGTCACCAACCCCTGCACGTCCACAGCGGGCAAGAATTTGAAGCCGTTCAGGCCCTGCGCCTCAAACAGTGAAAACGCCGTCGCAATGTCGCGGAGCAGCTGCTGGCTGCGCGCTACCGAGCCGGTCGACACAATCACCCGGATGAGTACCTCAAAGCCGGGGTGCTTGAGCTTCTCCTCGATCCGCTCCACATACGACATCTTCAGCTGGGACACTTCGGGAGCGCCGCCGCTCTTGGCCCGCTCCTCTTCGCGCTGGTCCGTCGGCGATTTCACCACCGCCCTGGCCAAGTCCGCCGCCGAGAAGCCCAAGCCTCCGGTCCGGCCTTTGCGAATCCCATCCGCCAAATGCTCCGCCCGCTTCACCCATCGCGAGCCGGCCGGCCGCAACATCAACTGGATCGCCACGCCGTCTTGCTTGTCGAGCGCCGACATAATCGTCAACAATGCCTCCATCGGGTCGCGCTCAAGCTGTTCATAGGTAGCAATCGGGTAGCCGCTTTCCGCCCGCAGCGTCATCTCACCGCCGAGCGTGGCCGCCAGTCTCCCCTCTTGGTTGAAGATATTGTAATCCTCGGTCTCTTCAAGCCGCGCTCCCGGATAGGCCGTGATCACCGCTTGCTTCACCGTACTCACGAGCGGCACCGGCACCGACGCGAAAAAGTGCACGAGCCCATCGCGCACAATCAGTTCAAGTGCAATGTGGCGCTGGCCATAAAACGCACTCTTAAAGCCTTCCGTTGCCGTACCGGCTAGCAGGTTATACAGCACCTCCGCTTGCGCGGTTTTCTCGCGCATCACCTCGCGGATATCGCGGTTGTCGCCGTGCGTGTCCGACGAGGGTGGCGGCAGGTGGATCAGGATCGGCACCATCTTGAGACCCCGCTCAATCGCCTTGGCCCGCCGCAACTTGCCCTGGTATACCAAATACGCCACTACGCCCAAACCCCCGGCCAGGCCGAAAAACACCAGCACAATCACCAACACTGCGCTCACACCACCTCTACCCTCAGCCTCAAAGCGTTATGTTCCCTTAGGTTTACCGGCGTCCGGTTTGTTTGGGTCGGCCACCGATATTCCGTAGCGTTTCTGCAAGTAATCTTCCTGTAGTACCTCTACAGCCTCTTCCTCACCGTATGGATCACCGTGATGCGCCCGCACGACCTCCTCGGCCTTATCGACCCATTCAGGCTCAATCACGTCCACGTCGGATGCGGTCGAAGGCGTGGGAGCCGAAGTCGGACGTACGGTCGGTGTAGGGGTAGCCGCAATGGCAGCAGCGACATCAGCCGCCGATAATTTAGCCGCGGCCGATGCCGGAGCCGGCGCGGGAGCACCCGCCGGCGGATTTGAAGCAACTTCGGGCGCCGGCGCCGGCGCGGATTCCGCGCCTACCTGCAAATCTTCAGGCTTCGCGCCCGCCGGACGTTCGGCAGGAGCCGGAACGTTTGGGGTGGATGGTTCTTCGTTCATTACCGCAAATTATACCATATATCCCGCTTATGCTCAGGAGTGGTTTTTCGGCCGCAGCCTCAGGCTCTATTTAGGGTCATTTTATCATTAGGCAACAATCACCCATAATTTCATGGTATTTCCAAAAGCCAAGCATTTTCAAGCCCTAAAGAACATCAAAAAAGCGGCCCACAGGCCGCTTCAAGATGGGGAACGTTATCCTAAGTGTGAACCCAAACTGGTGTTCCAATGTGCGACCAGTTGTAAATAAACGCTGCCGTCGCATCCGGCAAGTTCACACAGCCATGTGAGCCGTTCCAGTAGTAATCCTGGCCGCCAAATACACCATTTCGCCACGAAGCATCGTGCAGGCCAAAGCCCTGGTAGAAGGGCATCCAGTATTTAACAGCGACATCATAGTTATAGCGGGGTCCATATTGGTTGCCCACCAGATGGGTATTGGTCGTTTTGTAATAAATGCTAAATAGTCCTGTAACAGTGCCGAAACCATACCCCGTGGCTCCAGACGTGATTGGGGATTCGTAGATCACCTGATGGTCCTGCCACACCCAGAGGTGCTGGGTCGTCAGATTAATCTCAATGTAGGTGCCAATGTCCAGGCTCACAACCGAAGTGGAAACAGTTTTAAACGGCACGGGGTGGGTGGTGATCGCATACGTCAGCGGCTCCTGCTTGGTGATAGACGCCGCAATTGCCGCGGTCACGTTGTCGCGGTCCATCGCCAAGCCATCGACACCTTCTTGCGTCACCTTACTGACCCCGTTTTCAACCGTAATCTTCTTATTAACTGCCGCCACATCAACGTAATTAGCCACCGTGTTGATGTAGCTCTTGAGCTTACCGGTGTCGATCTTAGGCGTGAGCTTGAAAGCTAGGCCGTCGGGTTGCTTCACAAAGGCCAGCCACTGCCCAATGTCGGCCGGCGTCGGCGTAAAGGTCTTGTCTTGGTAGGTAAGCACCACCGGCACGGCCATCAGCTGCTTGGCTTCAGCGATTGTCGGCGCCAGCGCCTTGGCCTGAATATCAGCCACCTGTTCTCGCGCCTGGAGCGAGAGTGCGCCGCCACCGGGGGAGCGCACGTCGTCCTCAATGAGCCGCTCCAAGCCCATCCGGTCAATCGACCAGCCGCTTTTTTCGGGTACCGTCGAGAGCGTCGTGCCACTTACCACCAGCCCGGCGTCCACCGGCGGCGTACCAACCTTAGTGGCCACACTATTAGCAAAGGCGTTGAGCTGGCTACGGTCGAGTCGGAATGAGTGCGCGATGGGGTCGTGGTGGAGCGGCGGGACCCAGCCGTCACGGCCGGAGGCGTATGCGCTCGCCACAGTCACCTCAGTGTCAAATGTCACGCCGAGTTGTTTGGCCGATAGCTCGTAATTATCACTGGCCACATTCAAATTTAGATGGTAGCCGGCCTCATCACGCCGAATCAGCGCACGGGCCTCATTAAGCGTCAGG
>DATAMV010000177.1:0-1545 GCA_036266515.1 Candidatus Saccharimonadia bacterium | reverse complement strand
TTTTGTCTCACAACAACTACTGCTTACATCTTGAAGTTTAGCAATACGCTTATGCTATTGCAAGGTGAAATCACCGTAACGAGAGCAATATCTCTAGTTTTTGGAACGACGAGTTTGCCGGGGTTTACGAGCAGCATTGGGTGTGCGCTTCGTGGTCTTTGACGGCCAAGGTGGGGGCGTGGGACCGAGCTTGAATTTGATATGGTTCACCAACTGTGCCAAACGTTGGCGCAACGACGAAAGGCTGGGCGAGCTAGTTGCAAGCCGCAGCTTGACACGCCCAAGCCAGCGACGACAGGATAGCCAGACTATTGCAGCAACGAATAGGACGATAAGTAAGACCGGCAGCAGCCAGGTCCAGAAACCACTCACCGCGATTATCCAGTGGGTCGGGTACTTGGGCGTCCCGGGTGTGGTGTCTTGGATAGACACCGGGATGAGGCCGAACTGGTTACCTAATACAAGGTTGGTTTGACCTTGACGCGTGCGGCCAGGGAAAACGAAGGGGCCGGTGATGGTATGCGGCAAGGCGCGCCAACCGGTAGCGGTAGTAAGTGACGGGGTAAAGGCGAGCGCCCCACTCCCCTGCCCCGTGTTTTGGTAGCTGAACGCAAGGGGCAGAGTGGTTTTGCCATAAACGAAGGTGGGCAGATGGAGGTCTAATATGCGCCCCGCGGTAGTGCCGGCGCCCGGAACGTTTAAGATAAGTAACGTGCCGATGCGCTCGCTGGTGTTGATTTGGCTAGCGGTGTGGCTGCCGGAGGTGGTGCGTAGGAATATAACGCCGTACGCGCCGCCGGGGCCGAGCCGGTTCGGGTCGATGGTGAATTTGACGCGGATAGCTTCACGCGGACCCAGATCGAATGACGACAGCCCGGGCTGGATGGCGGCGGCGAGACGTTCATCGGGGTAGTATTCGAGCTCGCCGCGATCGTTAATCTGGCGGAAGGCCTCGACCTCGACCGTAACGTGCATAGTGGCGCCAGTGGGATTGTCGGCTTCGATGTAGCCAATTTTAGGGTGGCCAAGCTCGAGGGTGGCAGTGTATTTGAGTGGCGAAAGCCGCAGTGCGGGCAGTGAGGCGGCGGCGGGCGGCACCGGAAGAAGTACCAGGCCGAGTATGACGAGCGCCAGTACGGCGGGGCGCTTCATGGGATGACCGTCGCGGAGATGGTGACGGTGTTGGAGTACTTGCCGGACTTTTGGCTAGCGGGGACATCGAGCCGGAATTGAAGCGTGGTGGTGTCGGCACTACCGCCGAGGTAGCCGGTGCGGCTATGAAAGGTTGCGTCGCTTGTGGGTAGGGCAGCGTAGTCGTAGTTTGGGCTGGTCCCCCATTTGCCTTCAATCTGGGAACCGGCCGTGAGTGTGAATCCAAGCCCTGTAGTAGTCCCCTCGGTCCAGGCGGCTGGGCTTGCAACCGAGCCCGCGACAGGGCCAATGGTGGTGACGGTGTCGGTGTGCGTAAGGTCGTGGTCCTCACTGATGGCCAGGTTGTAGCCTGGGCCGTCGGTGCGAACGATAATGTCGGTGAGCGAGGTTTGC
>DATAMV010000176.1:0-5643 GCA_036266515.1 Candidatus Saccharimonadia bacterium | reverse complement strand
TTTGCGAAAGCTCGTGGCGTAGCCGGCGTAGCGTACCGGCAGCTCGGCCTCAGGCAAAATCTCGTCTGCATGCATCGAGCCCAGCACATGCTCGGCGCTCCCCTGCAACCACAATTCCTCACCCTCGATCTTGTAGCGGTCGTCTCTGGGCTCAAGCCGGTCCATGGCGTCGTAGGCTTCGGTGCGGATCATGAGCGGCGGCAACACTGGCACGAACGGCTTAGTGCTAACCTTAAGGCCTGCCTCATCCGCGATGCGCTTTAGCGCTGCCTCATCCGTGATCACGTCGAGCGCAAAATTAATGACCGCCATATGCAGCCGCACCAGCTCGCCTTTGAGATAGGCAAACCGCGAACCAGCCACCTTGGCGGCTCGCTCCTTGTCGATCCAGCCGCGGGCTTCACCCAACTGCCAGTGGTTTTTGGGCTCAAAATCAAATTTCGTGGGCTCTCCCACTTTCTTAGCTACCACATTCTCATCCTCAGACTTGCCGACCGGCACATCTGCAGCCGGCAGGTTCGGGACAAGCTTCAACAGACGCGTGTATTCATCGTCAACCTTGCCAAACTCCTCTTCCAGACCCCCCAGCTTATCCTTGAGCTTCTTTCCAGCCTCGATCTGGGCAGGGCTGGGCTTGCCATTCCCCAGACTGCCCGAAAGCTCATTGCGTTCACGCCGCACATCCTCAGCGGCGGCCAAAAGTTCCCGGCGCTTAGCATCGAGTTTTAGGAGCTGGTCAATGTCGTCCGACGAGATAGAGGCGTTCTTATTCTTTGCTGCTTGCTTTACGAGCTCTGGCTGCTCACGCAGTGTCCGTATATCTATCATGGTGCCTCCGTAGGTGGCCTCATTATACGTCGACCAAACGCGCCACGGCAAACGTGAGCGGCTTAAAGTCCCGCTTCGCGCAGCCGCTTTAGCAGCCAACCGTGGTCGAGCGATGCCAGAAACCATCCAGCCTTTGGACCAGAATCTTGACCCAAAATCACCCGGTACAATGCTACAAATGCCTGCCCGGCCTTGAGGCCAGCCACCTCGGCCGCAGCGTAGATGGCATCATGCATGCCCTGGCCATTCAAATCCTGCTCGGCCTCGATGGTGTGGGCAAGCTTGGCCAGAAATGCCCGTTGCGCCTCGGTGAGCTCTACCTCCGGCAAGGTGTCCTGAACAGCGAATTTCACGCTGGCCGGAGCGTATTTGGCCAGCCAGTTTTTCACGAACCGTAGCTCACGTGCAATCACTGGCCACTCGCCTTTTACCGCCTCTTCGTAACCGGTGCGTTCCAGGATTTCGCGGGTCGCTGCTTCGTCCTCGCGCGCCGCCTGATGCACCGACACCAGGTGGTTAAACGGCACCGACGAAATCGTTTCTTCGGCCTGGGCCGCCCGCGCGTACCCCAAAGCCGCTCCCCCTTCCGTTGTCCGTGCCCGCACGTACTCGTCCACCAGCGTATAAAAGCCCAGGCCGGAGTCAAAATTGAGCGTGCGCGAGGGCCGCGAGCCCATCACAAAGTAGCGCAGGATCTCGGGCGGCATTACCTCAAGCGCGTCGCCGGGCGTGAGCACATTGCCCACAGACTTGCTCATTTTCTTGGTGTCACCAAGTGTATTGATAAATTCGTAGGGCACGGGATAGGGCGCCCGGCCACCAAACACATCGCTCACCAGTACCTTGCCGGTATCATAGGAGCCACCCTTAGTGGCGTGGTCGCGGCCAAACGGCTCAACGCTCACACCCCATTTAGCCCACCGTGCCGGCCAATCCAGCCGCCAGTCGAGCTTCACGCGGCCGTCCTCGAGTTTCACCGTCCCGGTACCGCCGTCGCGGTCTCGCCACTGGACCTCGCGGCGCTGCCCGTCCCAGCCGGCGTATTTGAGCGTGCGCAGGTTGTCTTTATCGTCCAAAATCTGCACCGGCGCCCAGTGCTCATCGAGCTGCCGCCCACCCACCTCGGTGATAATGCGCCGGGCCTCGGAAAGCCTATCAAGCGCCGTCGCCGTCACGTCGGCCATAGCGCCGCTGCGGTAATTTTCATAACCCGACACCCGTTCGTCCGGCACGCACCCCAGCGCTTCCAGCCCCTCATACAGCTGCGTCAAAAAGTGTGCGCCGTAGCTGTCGTGGCAGTCAAACGGATCCGGCACCAACGGCAGCGGCCGGCCAATATATTTGGCCCACTCCTCAGGTACAAATTTCGGTACTTTGCGAAACGCATCAAAGTCGTCCACAAAGTCGATATGGCGCGCCTTGCGCCCACTGCGCCCCAGTGCCCACGTAATGGCATTAGCCGTCATAATCTCGCGCAGTGTCCCAATGTGGTACGTGCCCGACGGCGAATGACCGCTCGCCACAATCAGCTCACCGTCCGGGTGTTCCTGATTGACCCGTTCGACGAGCTGGTCCAGCCAATCTGTCTGTGACGTGTCGTTCATGACGCCCATTCTAACCGAAAACCCGCCCCTAAGCGAGGGGCGGGCTCCAGGCGCTTAAGGTTTAGTTAGGAAATACGCTTAATCTTGTAGGTAATCTTGCCCGACGGCACCTCGATCTCAACCTCGTCACCGGCTTTTTTGCCCATCAGGGCCTTGCCGATCGGCGACTGGTCCGAAATTTTGCCTTCGTCCGGATTGGCCTCGGTGGAGCCGACGATGACGTATTCCTGCTCCCCCTCTTCCAATTCCACCTGGACTTTCGAGCCCAAAGACACCGAGCCGGTGCCTTTATTCGAAATCACCACCGCGTGCTTCAAAATGTGTTCAATTTCCGAAATGCGGCCCTCTACGAAGCTTTGCTCGTCACGGGCGGCGTCATACATAGCGTTTTCGCTCAGATCTCCGTCCGCTTTAGCCTCTTTGAGCCGCTCCGCGATCTCGCTGCGCTTAGACGTCGACAGCGCATGCAATTCATCCTTCAGGGCCTGAATTCCGTCTGCCGTGAGGTGGAATTCGTTCTTAGTTGCGCTCATAATACTGGCTCCTTGTCGTACATTGATGGATCCGCAAAAAGTGAAAAAATCCTTGAGGCCTCGCCCAAGGAATCTGACTCCATTTGTTTTCCTATGGTCGCGCGTCAACGCATTTCCGTCAAGTGCCCAGCGCGTCCATAAGATGTGGATAAATACCCATGCTTAGTGCTTGGCTCCAGCGCCCTGAGTGTAATACCACGCGAGCAGTTCACGCGTGGCCGGCACGGCGTACTCGGCGCCTTCACCCGCCTTCTCGAGCAAAATCACCGTCACAATCTGGGGGTCGCCGGCCGGCGAAAACGATTCAAACCAAGAATGCGCCGGCACATTGTTGGCCGGATCGGTTTCAGCCGATCCAGTCTTGCCCGCCACTTGCACCGGCACCTCTTGCTGCATCCGGCAGCAGGCCGTGCCTTTGGGGTCGGCCACGGTTTGGGTCATGCCCTGGCGCACGTCAGCCAGGTATTGGGGCGAAATAAAGTTCGACCGCGTCACTTCAGGCTTAATGGTCTTAACGGTTTTACCATTAGCGTCCGTAATGGCCGACACAAAGTGCGGCACATACAGCGTGCCCCCATTGGCGATCGACGAAATCGCCGCCGCCATCTGAAGCGGCGATACCAGGATGTCACCCTGGCCCACGCTCACGTTGTAGGTGTCACCCGTGTACCACGGCTCACCCGAGACTTGCTGCTTCCAATCCGGCGTGGGAACGCGGCCCGCTGTCTCGCTCGGAAGGTCCACGCCGGTCTTGGCACCCAACCCAAACTTCAGATAGTAGGCGGCTAGCTTCTCAATGCCCATATAATGCGTGAAATTCGTGAACCCACCCATAATCGTGTAGAAGAAAATGTCGGACGATTGGGCGATCGCCGAAAACACATTCATTATGCCAAGTCCCGTATGCTCCCAACCCTTATAGATGTAGTGGATTGAATTGTCATAGGGGTTTATCACATCAAGCTGCCCGGTGTCGTCTACAGTCGTACTCGTATTAATGACTCCCTCTTGCAATGCCGCACTCGCTCCCAACGGCTTAATAATTGAACCCGATGGGTACGCCCCCGACACCACTTTATTGAAGAGCGGTTGGCCCGGATCATTGAGCAGCTTTTGATAACTGGCCTGGGAGATACCCCGGCTAAACTCGTTATTGTCGTATGTCGGCAGTGACACCGCCGCCAGCACCTCGCCGTTTTTGGGATTAAGCGCCACCCCGCTTGCCCGCACCGCACCCGAGGCCTGCATTTGCTTTTGGATCACCTCGGCCATTTTGCGTTCCAGGCCCATATCAACCGAAAGCACCAAATTGTTACCCGGCACCGGATCGAGACTCGCGAGCACGTGGATGGGACGGCCGGTGGCGTCAACCTCGGTGCGGTCCCCGCCGTTGGTACCACGCAGCTGGGCTTCGTATTCTTTTTCGAGGCCAAGCTTGCCGATGAGGTCCGTAGGCCCATAGCTCGAGTCGGCCGCTGCCTCTTCTGCGTTTACACGCCCAGTGTAACCCAAAAACACCGACAGCAAATTTTCATCGCTGTATTCACGGATTGGGTTCACGTCCAGCGAAAAGCCCGGCAGGCTGTCGGCTGATTGCTCAAGAAGCAGTGCCTTGTCGCGCGGTACATTACTAGCCACAAGCTCCGGCACCGGATCAGCCAAACAATCCGCCGCATGCTTTGCGCACGTCACTTCGGCTTTGGCCTGAACTTGCGCCGCGTTCATCCCGATAATGTCCGCCACTTTGCCATAAAGCGTCGCCCGCTGAGCCGCGCTCTCGGGCAGCTGCTGCGGCACCACGGTCACATCGTAGCTGGCCTGGTTGCGTGCCAGCACCTGGTGGTTGCGGTCGTAAATCATGCCGCGCGGCGCCCGCTCAACGGTGGTACGGATACGGTTGCCATTTGCCAGCGCCAGGTTGTCGGTACCCTGCACCACCTGCAGGCTAAATAACCTAAGCACCAAAAGCCCAAGTGCCACCGCCCCCACCAGTCCAAACACCATCAGCGGACGGCGGCTGGTCTCGCCCTCAGGCGCCTCCATTTGCGCATCGGCCGGCAGAATCGCCTCGGTCCATTCCTCGTGGCGCGCCGAGCCCCGGCCCAGTTTCAATGACCCGCGGCCGCTCCCCTCTTCCAAAAATCCAAACATCGAGCGCCGCATTTATCCCCCCAGCTTCAGACCGCCAGCCGGCTCAAAAAACATGCGGCGGAGGCCGGCCCTCAGGACTGCTACTAGTAGCAAGTTTAGCACGAGCTCAGTTACAAGCCGCCGCACCCAATCAAGCGGCACAGGCCAGTTTGCGCCGCCGGTCACAAGCGACATCCAAATTACTATCGTCATCAATAGGGTACCAATACCCACGAGCATCAATCCGACCCACCAACTATCCAGCTCAATACCGGCCCGGCCCATCAATCCCACTACTAATACCACCAACATTAATATTCCCGTCCACATACCAAAATTCGCCCCTCCCGCAAGATCGAGGGCCAGGCCGCAGCCGGCCGCTAGAATCAGCGCCTCGCTCGTTGCCATATATAGCGCCACCAGCGCCACCGTCACGAGCGCCACATTAGGCACCACACCGAGCGGCCTGAGCGCCGGCAACAGGCTTACCTGCAGCATCACTGCCAGTATCCCGCATCCAATCATCATAATCCGGCGCCACACCACCT
>DATAMV010000175.1:0-3627 GCA_036266515.1 Candidatus Saccharimonadia bacterium | reverse complement strand
ACGTTCATTATCGCTCTTGTGGGTATTGCCGGGGCGGGCGCGCTGTTGCAAATTGCCTTGCGCACCGCCATCGAAGCCGGTACCACTTTCCAGACGGCCCACAGTCTCACGCTGCTACTGGTGGGGACATTTGCGCTTCTCATGGGCATTATTTTGGTTGTACTGCTTGTCTTGCTCGACCGCTACATCATGCGCCCCATCAAGGCGCTGACCGAAGCCGTCACGCGCATTACGCTGGGCGACTTGAGCCAGACCGTGCCCGTGTATTCACACGACGAAATCGGTGCCCTTGGCGCCAACTTCAACGAAATGACCGACCAACTCGCCGCCACCCACCGCAGCTTGCAAGAGGCCACTCGCGTGGCCAGCGAGGGCCGGGCGCAGCTTGAATCATCCATCAATGGTCTACGCCAAGGCTTCATCCTGACCAACGCCAAGGCCAAGCCCGTGCTTGTGAATGCCGCGGCCAGAGAAATGCTGGCCACCCACGCTCACAAAGGCACTCTGCGCGCCGAGGACATTGCCGATGTTTTGCCGAAGGAACTCCAGCTCACCAGCCGTATTGAAGAAACGTTGCAAAAAGGCACCCAGGCCAAATTCCCGTCGCTGGCGCTCGGCGGCCGGTTCTTCAATGTCTACCTGTCGCCGGTGCTCAATGAAAAAGAAATCATTGGTTGTGCCATGCTTTTGGAAGACGTGACCGAAGAGCGTATCATGCAGCGCTCCCGCGACGAATTCTTCTCCATCGCTTCACACGAGCTGCGCACGCCGCTCACCGCCATCATGGGCAACACCGCCCTTATCCGCCAATACTTCCCCGAAGCCGTCAAAGATCCGAGCGTCAAAGAAATGGTTGACGACATCCACGGCTCGGCCACCCGCCTTATCGAAATCGTCAACGACTTCTTGGACGCCTCACGTCTAGAGCAGGACAAGATGAAATTCGAGTTCGACATCTTCACGGTTGAGCCCGTCATCGAAAAAGTCATCTACGAGCTATCGGGCCTGAGCCGTCAAAAGGGGATTACCCTGAGCTTCGATCAAAATACCCTCGGCAAGCTCCCGCCGGTCTATGCCGATCAAAACCGCGTCAAACAAATTCTTTACAATCTCATTGGCAATGGCATGAAGTTTACGGTGAAGGGCGGCGTATCAGTGAACTGCCTAGTGGAAGGCCCGGAACTCAAGATCACCATCACGGACACCGGCCCCGGCATTTCGCTCGAAGGCCAGCAGATTCTGTTCCACAAATTCCAGCAAAGCACCGCGAGCATTCTCACCCGCGACAACACGCGCGGAACCGGTCTTGGCCTCTACATTTCCAAGCTCCTGATAGAGCATATGCACGGCACTATTAAGCTGGAGCACACCGAAGTGGGCAAAGGCTCCACGTTTAGTTTCACACTGCCGCTGGCCAAAAAGACCGACAAACCTGCACCTCCCGTAATCGTCTCCATGAAAGAACCGCCAAGCAAGGCTAAAAAAGCCTAGATTTGACATATTTTAAACATGTGCTAGCCTGTCTGAACGGCCAAAGACTGGTCAAATATGAACAAGATTTTTGGCAATTTTACTGCTTACAGCTGGTTTGACAGATAAAATGGCCGGAACTAGACTACAAAAGTAAATTGATAAGCGTGAGCGTTATCGGTTTACTACCCGCACCGTCGAAACGAAGCATTAACCAGGTCGAAATACTTCTGCCCCAAATACGGGGGAAGGACGAACCGCGAGTAGTAGTCTGTGGAGAAACATTATTAGTAGAGATGCCCTCAGCGTCTCCCTCGATCAATTCCCCATGGGCAACCTTGCCCCGGGAGTCGGAAACGCTCCAGAGTCATTTTCGAACATAAAAACCCAGACCTCGGCGAGACTACGGTCTCACCGGATGGTCCCGAATTTCGAAATCTCCGGTACATTCGTAAAACAAACAGTGGCTGCTGCCCGCACGCTGGCCCACGCCTACCGCCCGCGCTATCTCGCGCATGTTGGGCTTCTGGTGCTAGCCGTTGTGCTCGTGGCAGGTAACAATCCCGACCGCGCCCACTCGGTGTCGGTGCGGTTGATGTCGGCCACGGCCGGCGTTGGCTCCACGCAGGACACGGCCGTCACGGCCAGCATCGCGGCCGACATGGCCGACAAGAGCCACCTGATGATCCAAGGCGACGCCGCCAAGACTGCCACGACCATGTCGTCGCAGGTCGCCTTGCTCACCGCCGACGATAACGCCTTGGCGAAGCGCCAGGTCACCTCGACGGCCGGTAATGCTACCCGCGACATCACAAGCTACGTTGTCCAGCCCGGCGACACACTCTCGGGCGTGGCCGGCAAATTCAACATCACCTCGGCTACCATTAAGTGGGCCAACAACCTCGACGACGCCGATATGATCAAGCCGGGCCAAACGCTTACCATTCTGCCGGTCAGTGGCCTGCTCTACACAGTGGTTTCAGGTGATACCCCCGATAGCATTGCCGGCGCTTACCAGGCCAACGCTGCCCAGATCCTGTCATTCAACAACGCCGAAATGAAGGGCCTCACCGCCGGCGCCCAGATCATCATTCCAGACGGCGTCAAGCAAGAGGCGCCTAAGCCAGCCGTGGTCTCCACCTACGGCCGCGTGGCCGGAGCCTCCACGGTCGCGCCCAAGCTCACCTACTACTCCGCCGGCGCCAATGGCTACAGCTTCGGCTATTGCACCTACTACGTAGCTTCCCGCCGCAGCGTGCCGGCAAACTGGGGTAATGCCAACGCCTGGTACTACAACGCTCAGGCCTCGGGCTTCTCGGTCGGCTACACGCCCGTGCCGGGTGCCATCGCCTGGACCGGCGCCGGCTACTACGGCCACGTCGCCTATGTCGAGAGCGTGTCCGGTGGCATGGTGACCGTCTCGGAAATGAACTACAACGGCAACTGGGACCGCGTCACTAGCCGCACTGTTCCCGCATCGAGCTTCCGCTACATTTACTAAAACAAGTCCAAAAATGGTACTGGCCCCGGACGCATGCGTCCGGGGCCGTATTGCACCGTCGGGTCCCGCTACGACCCGTGCCGCTTGAGCACGTCGTCGGATGAAGGACCGAAGTGCGCGCCGTGGAAGACCACAGCCACGAGCATGATCAACAGGATCAGCCCGCCTACGACACAACCCAGGAAAATCCAGGTGCTTCGCCGGCTGAACAAGCCGACCAACCAGGTCAGAGCCATCACGGCCAGGCCCTTGAGCGCCTCTCCGGCGCCCTTGAGGTCCTCGGCTGTGAGGTACTCGTTGCGGCCCGGCCATCCCCGCGGCCCGTACGGGCCCCTTCCAGGGTACATGGCGGCTCCCTTCTTCGAGAGATGGTGCATATCGTTTGTGGTCCGGCCACCAGAGCCGGAAACGATTACGTAACTATGGGATAAAATTAAAGAAACATCAAGACAGCACGAGGGCCGGACGATCACGTCCGGCCCTGTTCGCACCGGGAGCTGCCTCACGGCAGCGGGTTGAAGATGAGCAGGCCCACGATGATGATCCCGACGATGATGAGGTCGGCAACCAGACCCTGGCGCCAGGTGACATGCTCGGCCCATGTCTTGAACCGGGTCCACCGTCCTGTGCTTTCGATCTTGGTGCCGGCCACGAAC
>DATAMV010000174.1:0-3896 GCA_036266515.1 Candidatus Saccharimonadia bacterium | reverse complement strand
CTGCAAAGTCAAGCCAACATCCTGCAGTCTCAGATCAACCTCAACCAAGCCAAATACAACGCCATTACGAATAGCATCGCCCAAAACGAGGCAAAATTAAGCGACCAAAAAGTCGTTCTGTCCGCCAATCTCAAGTCGATGTATTTGGACAGCTCGGTTACTCCCCTCGAGATGTTAGCTTCTAGCAGCAATATCTCGGACTTCATGGACCAACAGCAGTACCAGGACAAAATTAAAACTAAGATCCAAGATGCCATGGATTCCATCCAAAAAATCCAGGCCGACCTCCGCACTCAGCAAACTACCGTCACCGGCATTCTAGATGACGAAAAAGGCCAACAGCAAAAACTCGCCGACCTCCAAGCCGAAGCCAACAGGCTACTTGCAGAAGCGACCCAAAATGCTGCTACTGCCGACGCCGACGTACGAGCTAGCAACAACCAAATCGCCAGCCTCAAGGCGCAACAGCAAGCCATCTTGGCGGCCAAGTTTGGCACCGCCAACGGCGGCCAAGCCTGCGGCGGCGGCTACCCCGGCTACCTGTGCAATGCTCCGCAAGACACGGTGGTTGACCCGTGGGGCATGTACAACCGCGAATGCGTATCGTACACCGCTTTCAAAGTCGCCTCATCCGGCCGCCACATGCCGTACTGGGGCGGTGCCGGTAACGCCAACCAGTGGCCGGACAATGCCCGCCGTGCCGGCATCCCGGTGGACGGCGACCCTCAGGCCGGCGATGTCGCCATCTCCATGGTCGGGCCATACGGTCACGCCATGTACGTCGAGTCGGTACTCGGCGGCGGCAAGATTTTCGTGAGCCAGTACAACTTCGGCGTCCCGGGCACCTACAGCACCATGACGATTTCATCCTCGGGCCTGAATTTCATCCACTTCCGCTAGCTCAATGGACCTCACTACGTTAAAAGAAAGGCTGATCAATTTGAAAAAAGTCCAGATACACCCCCTGGTGCTCGGCGGGGCCGCCGTTCTCGTGGCCGCCGGGTCGTTTTATGTTGGGAACCTGAGCGAGCCATGGATGCCGCTGCCCGCACCGCTTCAAAAGACCGCCGACACGATTGATTTCTCTAGTCTTAATTCTATTTATGGCCTTCTGCAGCGAAATTTTGACGGAAAGCTCGACAAGCAAAAAGTTCTGGACGGTGCGAAAGCCGGACTTGTGGCTGCCGGCGGCGACCCTTATACCGTGTATATGGATGCCAAGTCCGCCAAAGATTTGTCCGATAACCTCAACGGCAAACTTTCCGGCATTGGAGCCGAGATCGGCATCAAGAATAATGTGCTTACCGTGATCGCCCCGATCGACGACACGCCTGCCGCCAAGGCCGGCCTGCGTACCGGCGACCTCATCGCCAAGATCAATAACGAAGACACTACCGGCATGGACGTAGATACGGCCGTATCCAAGATTCGCGGCCAAGCCGGCACCAAGGTCACACTCAAGCTAGTGCGCCAGGGCGTGCAAGACGCCTTCGACGTCACTATTACCCGCGCCGAAATCACGGTGAAGAGCGTAAACTGGAGCCTCAAGAACGGCAACGTTGGCTACATCAATATCACACGCTTCGGCGAGGACACCGCCAGCCTCATCGACCAGGCCGCCGCAGACCTCAAGAGCAAGGGTGCCACCAAGATCATCCTCGATCTGCGCAATGACGGCGGCGGCTACCTCGACGCCGGCGTGGCGGTCGCAAGCGAATTCCTGCCGCAAGGCAAAACCATCGTCTCGGAGCGCACAGACGGCAAAACCACCAACACCCTAACGGCCAGCGCCGGCGGTAAACTCGTGGGCCTACCCACCGTGGTGCTCATCAACGGCGGCTCAGCCAGTGCTTCCGAAATTGTGGCCGGCGCCCTGCACGACAACAAAGCCGCCCGTCTCGAAGGCGAAAAGAGCTTTGGCAAAGGAAGCGTACAGGAAATTAAAGATCTGCCCGGCGGTTCCCAACTCAAGGTTACGGTGGCTCACTGGTACACCCCCGGCGGCATTAACATCAACAAAGAGGGGATTAAGCCCGACGTTGAGGTGAAGCTAACCACCGATGATTTCAATGCCAACCGCGACCCGCAACTCGATAAGGCCCTGGAACTACTCAAGTAAAGATTGTATAATAATACATCTGGAATAAACCTCGAGCTCGCGAAGGGAGAGAATATTACCTTGATTAAGCCAACCAGACTGACTGTTAGCGATTTCGACAGTACTCTGTTCGACGTGGTGGGCTTTACCAGGGCTCTCCCGGAAGCGGTCGAAGCTGTGTTCGGGATCAGCTCCGAAACGTACGGAGCTGGAATCAAAGACTTCTACATTAAGAACGCCGATGAACTTGTCGGCTACGACCTCGTGCATCACCTAGCCAGCCACAACATAGATCTGTACGCCGAGGACAACAAGCAAAAGCTCCTCCGCCAGATCCTGGCCATTCACAAGACCCGAACCGGCGAGCCCGACCTGCTTTATCCCGATGCTCGCAAACTGCTAGACCGCTGGGACAACGACCGCGACGGCGACCTGGCCGTAGCCACCGTCAACCTGAAAGAAGGATATGAATTCAAGCGGGGACTCTGCGGCGGCCGCCTGGATGACGTCCGAAGCATGGTAGTCGACACCAATAAGGGACGGGTTCTGAGCCAAAACTGGGCCGGTGGTGTCGTCTTTGCCGGTGAGCACTACGAGTCAGCCCGCGTAGTCGATGACGGCCCCACCCAAGTGGAAGCGCTGCCCGTACGAAACGACGTGGAGCGCATCCAGATCGTCCGGCCGGGCCAACGCTACCCACGCACCACCGACGACAGCATCCGCGTCATTGCCTCGCTCGACGAATTGTAGGAGGACGTCCCCGCGACAAAAATTACCCACTACCGTCCAGAAGCATAAAGATTTTACTTGCCCTCGATGCACTTCTTGAGGTATCATCAGGAAAACCGTTGTGGTTGGAAAGGAGACGTGTGGCCAGCAAGAGCCAGACTAAGTTTATATTTGTTACAGGGGGAGTCCTTTCCGGACTTGGCAAAGGCATCACCGCGGCTTCTTTAGGCACCATCCTTAAGGCTCGCGGTTTTTCGGTTAACATCCAAAAGTGCGACCCGTATCTGAACACCGACGCCGGCACTATGAATCCAGCCGAGCATGGCGAGGTGTTTGTAACCAAAGACGGGGCCGAAACCGACCTTGACCTTGGTCATTATGAACGGTTCCTCGACGAGGAGCTGGGACGGGTAAGCTCACTCATGAACGGGCGTATCTACGCCAACGTCATTGCCGACGAACGAGCCGGCAAGTACTTGGGCAAAACCGTTCAGATCATTCCTCATGTCACCAACGAAATCCTGCACCAGATTCTGGACGCCGGTCATGGCTTCGATTTCCACATCGTGGAGATCGGCGGCACTGTGGGCGACTACGAATCGCTGGCGTTTCTAGAAGCCATCCGTCAATTCAAGCGCCGCGTGGGCGCCGAAAACACGCTCTACGTACATGTAGTCTATCTGCCATACCTCGAGGCTTCACACGAGATCAAGACCAAGCCGGCTCAAAATACCGTACGCGATTTGCGCGAAGCCGGCATCCAGCCCGACGTGATCATTGCACGGGCCGAACGTCCCATCTCAAACCATGTTCTTGAGAAACTCAGCCTGTTTTGCGATGTGGACGAGGGCGGAATTATCCCGATGCCAACCGTCAAAACCGTCTACGAAGTGCCATTAATGCTTGAAGCCGCCAAACTCGGCGATTACGTCACCACTCATCTGGGTCTCGGGAAACACCGTGCCAAGCTCGGAGACTGGGAACGGCTGGTTGAGCTCATTAAGCATCCGGACCACCACACGCTAAAAATCGGTGTGGTCGCCAAATATCTTGGCAATGAAGACACCTA
>DATAMV010000173.1:0-2218 GCA_036266515.1 Candidatus Saccharimonadia bacterium | reverse complement strand
TCCGTTGGTGTTGTTCTCTATTGCCGTCTCATCGTAGTTTGGCCGCACCACCACGTCGTTGTTGTCGTCCACCCGAATGGCGCCGTTAGTTGTAGCGGGACCGGTAATCGTAATGTAGTTCGCATACATTGAGATAAAGTCGGTGCCGGTGTTTGAATGCGTCCCAAAGGTAGTTGGGAAGTTCGTCCCCCACTGCAAATTGAGGTAGCGCGTCTGGCCGATGCCGGTGCTCAAGTGGAATGGCGTACCATTAGTCTGAGTCAAGAACCCAAACCAATAGTTGGTGTTGGGCGCAAGCGTTATCGTTTGACCAAGCGGCAATGTGTTCCAGCCCGTCACTGCTGTAATGGTGCTCGCAGCCGCCGAAGACATGAGGGTGGAAGGATCAGCTGATGATCCAGTACTGCCGTTGTTGGTGTAAACAGCACCCTTCACCAGCGGGTTAGCAACATCGACAGTCCGGAAGTATACCCGAATTGAGTTAATGGTACCGCCGCTTCCCGAGTTGTACATCGAGAACTGCGCTTCATTAATGTTGGCGTCCTCGTTGTTGCCCACCGAGGTGTAGCCAACCGTGTTGGAGCTGAGCTTGAGAGTGTTATCGGTGGAATCATTCTTAATTGAGTACGTGGATGCTGAACCCGGGTTGGTTATCAGGAGGGCACCTGCGAAGTTGGCTTGGCCGTTGTCTTTTACCGTCAGCCGCGCTTGAGGCGTAAAGCTATACGCCGAGTTGGTTTGGGTGCTGGTGAGGTTGGCTGTACAGGTGAGGTTTGAGTCATCTTGGATGGACAGGATGGTACAGGTGTTGCCGCTCGCCGTAATCGTGAAGGTGTCGCCCGGCTGGAAGGTCGAGGTAAACGTCGTGGCCTGCGAGCCGGCCGCCACAGTCGCCACGCCATTCGTCGTGTTGACGTTGCCGGGCGTGAAGTTGCTCTGATATACCTGCAGTGCTCCACTCGGGCCGCTGGTGTTAATACCCACCCGCTGGTTGAGCGTATCCACATTAAGCACCGAAGCGCTGCCGGCATTGTTTTGGATACGGAAGGCCGCCGATGAATCTGCCGAATCCGACCCCGTCACGCTCGCACTGCCTACCAGGTTCGAGCTCGTGCCGGCCGCACCCGTGTCGGTGAAGGGCGAAGAGGCCGTGGTTTGGTAAGCCGTCTCGCCGCCCGGGGTGGTGCCACGGTAAATCCGGTAGCTCGTGGCGCCGGTCACGGCCGTGAACGTCACGGTGACGTTGTTGGTGTTGGTGCGGGCAGTGTTAGTAGCGGGCGGCCCGCCGGCGCAGGTCGTCACCGAATCGCTCGCGGTCGTCGTCGAGTTATCGTTGACGCTTAGGCAGAGCAAGTAACCACCGCCATTCGTGGCGCGGTATATGTTACGAGCAATGGTACCCGAGGCTCCCGTTGGAATACCTGTGAGGTTAATCGTCTTATTGGTCGCCGACACCGAAGCCGAAGCTGTACCTACCGTAGTCTCACCATTGGCAGTCACAAACGTAACCTTATATGTACAACCCGTACCACACGTTACACCCGTACCGCCCGGGGCTGTCGGCGCCGCCATGGCACCAGGCGTCGAGATGGCCGAGAAGCTCGCACCATTAATCGACACTTCGGTCGAAGGCACCGACTCCCCCGTCGCGCTAATGGCCGAAACCTTGTAGTAGTAGGTCGTGGCACTTGAGCCCGAGAGCGTGCCACCGGTGTTGGCGCCGGCCGCGACACCTGGACCCGCCACCAAAATGGTGGTGTTCACACTGAGGAGCGTGGCGGTACCAGCGGCGTTTTGGACCCTGAAAGCGCCGGGAGCATCGGCCGCGTTCTTCACGAGCACACTACCCGGGGTCCCCGTGCCGGTCGCGCTCCCCGCTTGCAAGGTAATCCCACCGCCGTTGTTGGCGCCGGTGGAAGTGGCATTACCACCCGTGATCTGGATCGCACCACCCGCACCACCCGTGGAGGTAGCAGTACCGGCAGCACCTTGGATCGTCACGCCGCCGCCGGATGAGCCGGAGGTCGCACTCGCCGCACCACCTTGGATCGTCACGAGGCCGCCGGCCGTAGCACCGTTAGCCTGGCCTGCACTAATCGTCAGCCCGTTGCCACCGAAGGCGCCGGTTTGTGCCTCCACGCCAATCGTGCGGGCGGTAGTACCGGTCGTAATCGGCCCAAACGACAAATCGTTACTAATGGTCGGGGTCGTCGACGTG
>DATAMV010000172.1:0-1768 GCA_036266515.1 Candidatus Saccharimonadia bacterium | reverse complement strand
CAGCGTTAAATCTTGGCCTGTTGATGCGCCGGCTTGTAGGCGTGGGCACGCCTCGTAGCCTGCAGCGGCGGCTATGGGCTTCATTGACGCGCTTAGTGCTTCTGTGGTGGCGGGTAATCAAAGAATATCTCGCGGTATCATGCGCGTGTGAGAATCCTAGGTCGAGTCTCATCGGTATGCGTAGCGTGTTGTGTTCCTGATTTCACTCTTGCCAAAACACATTTCACCACGGGCTGCTAGTACTACTGTGTCATTAACGTCGATTGACCATGTTGCAGCATGGGCATCGAACGAGTTGTTTCACGATGGCGTGAGCCAGTATGTAGCGCAGCGTGGCGATGGAATCGGGGACGTGACGTTGAGTGCGTTGGACTGCCGCGCGGGGTGTAATCTTGGGGTAGCCAAGCCGCTTTTGATCGAGAGGAGTTTTTTTTAGAGCCGCCATGCTGAAGACGATCTGCCAGCAAGAAGCCGTAGGCTGCGATACACAAGGTGGCGTGATGATGAAAGCCACGCCAGCCTCGTCCCTCGTAGTGGCTCAGGCCGAACTCCTGCTTAAGCTCCTGATAGTCTCGTTCAATGCGCCAGCGCATTTTGGCTGTCTTGACCAACTCCACAAGCGAGGTATTAACGGGCAACGTCGACAGCCAATACTTGGTCGGTTGTGCTTGATCTAGCGGCCATTCGATCAACAACCATTGTTGTGCGCGTGGAGCGCGAAGCCCCTCCTCGTCACGATGCGCCGCCCGCACTCGCAGGGCGGCGAAGCGCGACGACAATTTGGCGTTGCTCCCCTCACCCCAGACCACCGTGCGCCATCGGTGTGCGGTCACCGTTTCAGCCCACCCCTTCACGCTGAGCGGGGTGGTGTCCGCGACACGCTGCCAGCGTGTCGGAGGACGCCCGATTTTGTTCTTGCGCTTGGGGGGCACAGGCCCCATGCCGGCTACCCACACCGTGGTGATCGATTGCACCCCAACACAGTACTTCAATTCCATCCCCTCCAGCGCTTCACGCCACGCCGTTTCGTTGCCATACCCCGTATCCGCCAGCACAATGCCGATGGGAATGCCCGCGGCTTTGGCCGTGCGAATCTGCTCCAGCGCGATTTGGGGCTTGGTTTGAAACTTCAGCTCCTCTGGCACACCGGCTTTTTTTCGCCGCCGCCGATCCTTAGCCCATTTCTCCGGCAAGTACAGCCGCCAGTCGATTGGCAAACTGCCACGCTCGGTGCACAACGACAGACTCACCGCCACCTGACAATTGTCCTGCTTGCCCAACTGCCCGCAATACTGGCGTGCGACTCCCACCGAATGGACTCCTTTTTTCGGAAATCCGGTATCGTCCACGATCCAATAAAAACTGCTCTTCGGCCCAAGCTTGGGCATGACCCAATCGCGCACACATTTAAGAACCGCTTTGTCCGACCACTCCGACTGCGCCACCAAGTGATGCAGCGACTGATGCTTCGCGCTCACATGCAACGGATCGGTGTGCGCCGCCAGTGGTTCCACGCTCTTACGCTCGATGGGTAGCATCAACCCTCGGCTGTAATCGGCAAAACCACCGTGGCGATCGCGGTGACCCAGGGCTTCGCAAAGCTCTTTGATGTAGCGTTCGAATTCAATCAGCTTGGGCATGGACATTCACCTCCTGCGCGAATTTCCATGCATAATACCATAAATTTATTGACACAGTAGTACTAGTACTACTGTGTCAATAAATTTATGGTATTATGCATGGAAATTCGCGCAGGAGGTGAATGTCC
>DATAMV010000171.1:0-3102 GCA_036266515.1 Candidatus Saccharimonadia bacterium | reverse complement strand
AACCACCATCCTTACACTGGTCCTTGGTGTAACCATAGCCATGTGGCGGCTGATGATCAGGATCGTGGTTGGCGGAAGCGGTGGCCACCCCGCCGGCCGAGCCGACGATGGCGACTAAGAGTAGGGCTGGGACGATTTTAGTCTTTAAGAGTTGCTTATACATAGACTCTTCCTTACTCTGATCCAATACGTACTAGTTTACGCTAATAGGCACCCTCCTTTCCTATTCGACTCGTACTAGGTTACTGAGAAGAAGCTGGCGGCACAACCGACCAAGCTTACAAAAGATTTCAAAAAGTCTTGGGGTTTATTGGTGAGATGGCACAAGCTTTATGGGCTTATTTAGGAGCGCGGGGGCGTAGTTCAAGGGCGGCCGATACGAAACCAATGACCAAAAAGTAGAAGGCGTAGATGGCGTTGGTTTGGGCCGTGTCTGAGTCGCCCAGCACTGAATAAACTGCGACGCTGGCGAGGAATAAAAGCGCTACTAGAAGCGTTCTCTGCGAATTTATCGCGTACAACCAGGCAACCGCGGCATAAATACCGATGAGGCGCTCCGGCAACGAAATGTTAACGGACAGCAGCACGTAGCTGAGGCCAATGACCAGGCCGAGCTTCAGACTTCTCCACAGGAGCAGCTTCCACGGCCAGGCGCCAATGGTGCGAAAGGTATATTTGGCCGGTGGCGGGGCGGTAGCAATTGGCGCGGTGGCGGCTGATACGTCGGCGGGCGGAGGTGGTGGCTCGGGGCGGCGGGGCGCCAGGGCCGGCACGAGCGGTGCGCGCAGGTCGATGAGGCGGCCAAAGGTCGTCGCATGATTGCCGCCCGGCCGGATGACTTCTTGCCCCATGCCGCGTGTCATGGCCGGGCCTCAGAGACGTATTTCAGGTTGCGGTAGACCTCCAGGGTTTGCGTATCGCTTTCTAACGTGAGGCCGGGCTGGCGGCTGATCCACGAATAATCAGCATAATCGGCGGCCTTGGCGAGCACCACATATTCCACGCCCAGTTTGGCGAGTGCCGGGCCGATGTCGTAGCCGGCCGCGCCGGGTGTGAGGATTTGGTCTTCTACTTCGGCCGACTGCGCGTTGTAGTCTTGGCGTTCGATGAGGCCGATTTCGGCATTGTCGCCCTGGATCACAGAGCGGCTAAAGAACCGGGAGGCGGGGTTGGCCATGAGGCGGCCGGAAAATTGAAAGGTCATGTACTGATGCCAGGGCAAAAACAACATGCGGCCGCGTTGGTCCGACTCGGCCCGGAGGTGTTGGTCCAGGGCGTACCAATCGGCCGGGTAACGGCTGGTGTGCAACTGGCCGCCGGCGGCCCAAACCATGGTAGGGGTACCCAGAAGCGGCAGCACCAGCAGGAGGCCCGGCACATACTGTGCGAGTGCGGCGCGACGAGCGCGGCTAAGGCGCTCGAGGAGCCAATCGATGCCCCAGCCCACGAGGTAGGCTTCGGCCAGCGCCACGAGGCCAATGAATTTGCCCGGCTCTCGGTAGCCGCGCATGAGCGGCACATTATCAAACAGCCATTGATTGATCGGGGCAAGCGGCGAATCCATTACCCCGAGCGCCAGCGCAAAGCCGGTAAGCCCCAGGATACTAATGAGAACGAGTTTGGTGCGGTCATGCCGCCATGCCGGCCGGGCGCCGATTCCCGCTAGCACCAGCACCAGCAGCGCCACGGCCCACCACCACGGATTAACGGCCTTGGGCGAGAGGTACAGATCTTGTCCCCCGACCCAAAATCCATGCAGCGCCAGGACATTGAGTGGCAGGCCCAGAGTGGGGTCTGGGACGGTGGCGAAGCTCAGCAACTGGGCCTGGTCGAAGCCCTGAATGAGGCCGGCCTGCTGCGAGCGCCCGCTCACCAGTGGCAGCAGCCAGTAGCTGCAGGCGACGGCCAGGATCACGAGCGCGGCCCCTAGCCAGAGGGCCAGCCGCCGGCTTTGGCGTACGCGCCGGCGGTACCGCCACACCCCAATGACCAACCCCACCACGAGCGCCGTGAACGCAAATCCCAGGGTATGCAGCGAGACGCAGCTGATGGCCAGGAGCCACCCCGCCAGGCGCAGCGCATTCCCCCGCTCCGGCCGGCGGATCAGGCGAGTCAATGCCGCCACGAACCAGGGCATGAGTGCGTAACCGGCCAGCACGAGGTATTGGCCGGACATGAAGCGGTCGTAGGTAAAGGGGTTGATGAGATAGAATACGCCGGCCAAATAGCGCGCCCAGGGATTGGGCACCTGAACCAGGCGGTGCATGCCGAGGCCGGCGCCCACCAGAATAAGAATGAGCACCATTTTTTGCAGCACCCAGCCGGGGATAAGGTAGCTCATTATACTCATGAGTGCGTTGTAGGGAGTGAGGTTGCTCAAAACTGTGGGCCATGGCACATGGGGTGTAAACACCATGTCGAGCATGAGGATGTAGCCGGGCAGCAGTAACGGGCCGAGCACGAGCAGCGCCACGGCGGTGTAGACGGCGGCTGGTTGCCAATCGGGGCGGTTCATCCTAGCCTCACTGTACGCCTAGGCCTTCCATTAGGAATAGGCTGTCGAGAGGGATTTCGTGGTTCAAGCGGCGGGGCTGGTTCGTCTTTTGATGATAAGCCGGAATTACCTCCTCCTTTGTTCGATAAACCTCGCATCAATAACAGCCCCAGACCGCCCACAACACACACCACACTCAAGGCGATCCCAATGTGTAGCCATTTCTGGGGGGTGTAGTTCAAAAGAATTTCATAATTACCATTGGCATTACGAAGACTTGTTGGCATTTGGCTGGGATCGATAACCCAGGCATTTGCAAAGCCGTTTACGGCTAAGTGATATTTTTCAGGAACTTGCCATAATTTATTTTTGGTCCCCGTCGATCTTATAGATGCCACCCATTTGGTATTAAAAGATTCAGACAAAACAATAGTTCGAGCAGTAGAAAGCCCTTTTACCTGTACATTGTATTGAACCGGCGAGCTGGCTTTGACCGACATTGATTGCGGAGGTAATGGAGCATTCGCCGATTCAAGATAGAATGCAGGTAAGTGCGGAATTTTGTATATGCGAATATTGTCGAGCAAAGTTTTACTCAAATTCCCGCC